>JAGWYI010000274.1 GCA_018969455.1 Bacteroidota bacterium
CGCAGCAATTTGATACGAAAAAACGTTTTTCATATTACAAACCAATAAAATTTTGCACTATGAGAACAGTAAGATGGATGAACAACTTGGGAGAGTTTTTGCTACTTGGCGGAATTTCCGTGTACATGATTGCGGAAAATGCATTTAATGCATTTTCATTTACCGTTTTTGCCGTTGCGTATTTATTGTGGATTACACAAGACCGTTTGATTGGATTGTTTGTAGCCGGATGGCTCGCTATTGTTTCTGCTGCATTGGCAATTTCTTGGATTGCCGCACATGACTTTTGGGTTCAACTGGGCAAAACCGAGGGTGGATTGGTTTTGTTGCTGGCACTGCTTGATTGTGCTTTGTTGTTTTTCAAATACCGGAAAAAGAACAATTCTGATGGGCAATTTTTGGAACAATATTAAAACAAACCATGGAAACGGAAAGTAATTGTATCCAGTAACGGCCTTTGAACCTAATCAAAGGCCGTTTTTTATTTCAGGCTGTTGCGAATGGTTTCCAGCATTTTGAGATCAGTTTGGAAAAGATCCATGATCTCCTCATTTTGGGCATTCGGAAATTTTTGAAGGTAAGCCTTGATTTGTGTTTTCAGGACCATGAATTGCCCTTCCTCTACGCCTTTTTCGAAACCTTCCTCCACGCCTTTTTCGAATCCTTCCTCTACGCCTTTTTCGAAACCTTCTTCTACGCCTTTTTCGAATCCTTCCTCTACGCCTTTTTCGAAACCTCTTTTCAGGCCTTCTTGTCTGGAAGATTCGCTCAACTCATACAAATAAGATTGTATGTACTGTCCTTCTGTAGGTGTCATGGCAGCATCAAGATGTTTTAGTTTTTTATGAAAAGCTTTGGAACTGTTATCCATATACAAAATGGTGGCTAAAACAAGGGATCTGAAAACGCTTTTTTTCAAAACGCTTGGTGCAAAAATAACGATTTTTTGCCAATAATGATCCACATATTCTTCATTTCGGCTGTGTTTTAACGCCAAAAATATGTTTCGAAGCAATAAAAACTGAAGATCCTCCAATTGCGCATCCGGAATTTGAGCAATATCCAATAAGATGTATTCAAATGTCGGAATATAGGGCTCCATGTCGTCAGTTAAACCAGGAAATAAGTGGGTCAACTTGTGCTTCGGGAAAGGCGGTGTGCCATGATATATGACAATTGGAATGATTGGACCAGGCGATTGACCCTGTTTAATTTCTTTTGACCAAACATTGGTAACATACCGAAGCAATTGGAAGTATACCGGATGATCCGGTAATTCACTTTTGTGCTCAATCAAAAATGAAATTCTACAATCAGACCGATCCTTCCTTTTGGCTTGATAACATATGTCTGAAAAATGGTTCCGCAAATTGGCATCCACAAAGCTGTCTTTGCTCAATTCCAAACTATTCAAATCCAGATTTTCCTGAATTGGATGCGGCACACAGTATTCTATCAATTCCTGCGCAACAGCCTTGATTTGAAGCACAAATCGAGCATATTTGTCGTGCGGTTGATGTAAAAACGCCGCAGGATCAATAAATTTTGGTTTTGTTTTACGTTTTGACATATCCTGCAAATGCAAAACAAATTATTTTTTATAACAAAACAATTTATTTTGTTTTTTGGGCCCTGTAACCCTGGGGCACACCATTGCAATTGGCAATCAACAAGATGCCCTGCTTGTTCAATTTTGCCGAAACAATGCTTCGCGCTTCTCCCATGGCCCAAAATCCGCTTGCCCGATTTGTTTCATATTGCAATCCGGTTTTCGATCCTAGTAAAACGGCCCCGTTGAAGGCGTCCAAACGCCCCGTTTCTACCTCATTGCCGTATCGGTTGCCCACGGCCAACACATCGATCATGCCATCCTGGTTGACGTCTTCTGCCAGCATTCCATTGATGGGCGCGGTTTGCATGGCTGTCGGGAAAGGATGGAAAACGAATTGTGTGCCCGTATTTTCAAACCAGCCTGAAGCCAGTTCGCGGGCCTCCAAATGTAGCGCAGCATTTTTGTCTGGCAACAAATCATTCAGGTTGCACTGGGCGAAGGCGGTATTGCGTTGGTACTTTTTGTTCATTAAAACGGGCATTTGGGCCGCAAGATCGGCCCTTTGGGCAACAGGAAAATAAGAATTTCCCCAGGCCATGGCCATTACCGGATCCATGGAGCCATTGTGGTCGAAATCAGCGGCATACAACGCTAAAGGATGTTCTGGACTGGTGCGAAAACGGCAATTTAAACCCTGATTTCCTGCCAAAATATCCGGTTTGCCGTCCTGGTTGACATCTGCTGCGACCACACAATTCCACCAGCCGGATGATTTTTCAAGACCCCATTGTTTGGTTTGATTGACCCATTTCCCACTTTCAAATTTAAATACGGAAATGGCCATCCATTCACCACAAACGATCAATTCAGGCGCCCTATCCTGATCCAGATCGGCAAACGCAAGTCCCCGCATCATGCCCAAGTTGGCCAAATCCGGCGCAATCTGTGCTGTTACATCCAAAAACCGGCCATTTTCATTTTTCAAAACCATGCTTTGCGGCGCTTTGGGGTAGTAGCCTGGCGAAATACTGCCGCCTACAAACAAATCGGGATCGCCATCCTTGTCGTAATCCAGGGCTGCCACCGCTGCGCCTGAACTGCGCTCTTCAGGAATTGCGCCGTTTGCGCGGGAAAAATTGCCTTTCCCGTCATTCAGGTACAAACGATCCTGATACATAGCACTGCCTGCGGGTTGTTCGTTGCCGCCGCTCACTACATACAAATCGAGGTCTTTGTCCTGATCCGCATCAAAAAACAAACAACCGGTATCTTCAAATGCGGCATCGGCATCGAGGGCAGATTCTGTCTTTCGGGCCCATTTACCCTGTTGTTGCAACCATATCCCGCCCGCCTGATCGGCCGCGCCGCCAATGAACACATCATCTTGCCCGTCTCCGTTCAAATCCCCCACTGCGATGCAGGGCCCCTGGTTGGAATACCGCCTTGGCAGCAAACGTTCCGTATTCAGATCTTCAAATTTATTTTCCCGGTGCACAAATTGAAAACCCGGATCAAAAGCTTCAAAAACGGGGCTCTGGGCTTGTTCCAGCGGAGGCAAAACACCGGTTTTTGCCTGAGAAATGTCTAAAACAATGCGCTGATCGGCCTGAACCTGGGTTTTTTCTTCCATTTTCCCTTCCATCCAGCCTATTTCAATGCGATCCACCCGGGTATTATCACCAAGACCTACCTGCCAAATGGGCTCCACAGATGAATAATAGCCCCGTACATTCAACAGCTCCTGGGTAAAAACCAGTTTCCCGCCCGCATACACGCGCACTTTTGCGCCCAGACCGAATGGATTTTGGGCTGTACCCTTGCATTTAATCTGAAGCCAATGCTGTTTTTTCACATTGGCCGCCGTATTTTCATACAAACTCGGCGCAGCATTCATGTTGTTGGTCACCAGATCCAGGTCGCCATCGTTGTCGAGATCGGCATAAGCGGCGCCATTGGCAAAGCCTTTTTGGGTAAAGCCCCAGGATTCAGACACGTTTTCCCAGGGATATTGGCCTGTATTGCGAAACATGTAGGGATGAACGGGGGTCGAAGGCATGAGCCCTGCAAATTGCTCAAAACTGTTGAATCGTTTGGCGCTGATGCCGCCTGTCCGATTGATGGAATCTGCCGTAAACAGGAAAAAGTCGGCGTCATTGAGGTCGCGGTATATGCCGTTGGCCACAAACAGGTCGCGAAAACCATCGTTGTCGTAATCGGCTGCGAGGGGCGCCCAGCTCCAGTCGCTTGCTTCCATGCCAGCCAGGCAGCCTAATTCAGAATACGTGTTGTTTCCGTTGTTGATTTGGAGGGTGTTGCGCATCATCTGGCGGCCATAGCCTTTTTCTTCCAGGGTTTTGTAGCGTTCCAAAATCATGGTGCTCATGAGTTTGCGCCTGCGGGCCCATGGCTCGGCCAGCATGTCCAACACCACCAGGTCCTGCAGGCCATCGCCGTTAAAATCGGCCACATCGGCGCCCATGGAGTGGTTGGAAGTGTGCCGGAAAAAACTGGGCGCCTGTTCGGTAAAACCGCCTTTTTGGTTGTTGATGTACAGGAAGTCGGGCATGACAAAATCGTTTCCCACAAAAACATCGGGATAGCCGTCGTCATTGAAATCGCTGGTAAGTACACTCAAACCAAATGCCCGGTTCCAGATTCCTGCTGTTTTGCTTACATCTTCAAATTTTCCATTCCCGTTGTTTCGGTACAGCCGGTCGCTTTCATATTCATTTTTTGGCGCCTGACAACGCGCCTCTTTGCAATCGGCAGTAGGCAGGAAATCGGTCAGGGTAATGCTCCGGAAATCGACCGGATGGTTCATCAGGTATAAATCGAGGTCGCCGTCTTTGTCGTAATCAAAGAAATTGCCTTGTTGGGAAGCCGAGATGTCATCAAGGCCATATTGGGCTGCCTGATCGGTAAAGGTGCCATCATGGTTGTTGACCAACAACAAGTTGCGGCGTTCGGGCAGGGGTTGCAGCCAGGTTCGGCACACATACAAATCCTGCCAGCCATCGGCATTGATGTCTACTACAGTGACGCCTGTTTTCAATCCGCCGTGTTTAGAAACGCCTGATTTCTCCGAGATGTTTTCAAATTTTAAATTGCCTTTATTCAGGTACAATTGGCATCCCTGCAAACGGGCGGTGAAAAACAGATCTTGCAAACCATCATTGTTTACATCAAGTACAGCAACCCCGCCGCCATTGTATATGTAAGGATCCATGCTGAAATTGTAGCGATAATCTTCCACGATGGTGGGCACGAAATTCAGTCCGCAATCGGCTGTTTTATGCAGAATAAAACGGGTGGTGGCAAGATTGCTGGATTTATTGCCGGTATCGGATTGGCAGGCAAACAGGCATAAAAGCGTAAATACCCCTATAAAACGAATGTACATAGCAGATTTTAGTTGTTAGTTGTTAGTTGTTAGTTGTTAGTTGTTAGTTGTTATTCCTGGGGGTGCATTTTGGCTTTTCGTGCTTTTTTTTGATCGTTGTTGCTGTCGTACAGGCAGTAAAAATCGTATCTGCTGCGGTCGCGTTCCACCCAGATGTCTTTGCCGATGTCGCATACCATGACGAGTTCTTCATAAATTTTATTGCCTTGTTCTACCCGGCGTTCCACGGCGATGTCGCGGTCGTGAATTTTATCCTGCTGAATGTTGAGGGCATTTTCGAATTCGGAGCAGGCGTCGGTAACCCGGGTGATGGTGTTTTCGTTCAAACCTACATCTGCGAGAAAATCAATTTGTTGACGTGCCACCCTTGCCACCCGGCGGCCGCAAAACAGCAATTGGGGGTCGCTCATGTCACCTAATTTGGCAGTGCCAAATTTGCGGTAGCGCCCGGTTTTGTCGTGGTATTTCATGGCTACCCGGGTCATCACCGATCGAATGGCGGTTTTTAACTTCTCAGACGCCTGATTTTTCTTCTCGGTGCAAATCATCTGGTCGCCTACCAATTCATCATCATCGGGCAACTGGTGAAATTTTTCGCACATGGCTGCAAAGCCCTTCATGCGTTCCACGCTGTATCCGTATTGTGCAAAATATTCCGATTCGCGTGTCGCGTTGCGCAGCACCTCCATGCATTGTACATACAAGGCGGCATCGGAAACATTGTACATGCGATGTCCCGGTTGCTTTTTCATAAATTTAAAATTTGTAAAAGCTTTGTATATCAAGATGTTTCACGATGCAAATATAATTTGTTTTAAAATTATTGCTTTAAAAATAAACAAAAATTTATTTGATTTTTACTCAGATTGAAATTTCTGATAAAATAAAATACGGTTAAAGGCAGGCTTTTGCAATTATTCAGGATCAAAACGATCTATCTGCAATTTGCGTATCTGAATTTCTGCGCTGTTTTTGCTTTCTGCGAACACGAGTACGCGCGCTTCGTCCCAACCCGGCGGGATTTGAAAATCATATTGTATTGTATTCCAGTCAAAGGGTTTGGTGATCCCGTTGTGTAACCGTATA
>JAGWYI010000275.1 GCA_018969455.1 Bacteroidota bacterium
ATGGTGGCCGATATTTTTCATATCAAGCCCATCGTTGCTACTGCAAATCCATTGAACAACATTCAGTTCCAACTGGCGCCCAATCCAGCAGCCGATCACGCACAGTTGTATTTCAATTATGCACTGCCCGAAACCGCACAAGTTGCCTTGTATACGCCATCGGGCGAGCTCGTACGAAACTGGATTGTTGGGCCTGGCAGTACGCGTTTGCAAATGGATTTGGCTTCGGTGCCAGCAGGCATGTACCTTGTAAGCGTTCAACATAAACAAGCCAAAGGCTTCCAAAAATTGGTCGTTGTACGGTAATTGATCCTTTTTTTTTACAAAATACATTTACCGCCTCTTTTCGATGTTTCGTCGGAAAGAGGCGGCCTTTTTTGTAGCAAATATGCCAATCCAAATTTTTTTTAAAGTCAATTTTACGGAAATGTTACTTTCGCTGCACCTATGCGTTGTGCAGCCAATAATTGTGTGCACTTTTTGACAAATTCGATATAAAATCAAGTCAAATCTTCCTTTTTCATGAAAAAACGATTACTGTTGCTTTTGCTGACAGGCTTCTTGCAGCACCTAACCGGACAAAATCTGTCCTTGTTTCAACCCATTTCCGAGTCGGAGCTCCGACTGGAGAAACCTCTTTTCCGGAGTGATTTTCCGATGGTTTACCAGACCTATAAACTGGATTACACTGCCTTGAAAGCTGTTTTGAACACAGCGCCCATGGAGTTTACCCAGGCTGCTTTAAAAGGCGCATGTACGCTCCGTCTGCCCATGCCCGATGGAACTTTTGAAAATTTCGCCATTTGGGAAACAGCCATGCTCGATCCGAAACTGGCAGCCGAAGCCCCTTATATTAAAACCTATGCCGGGCGCTCTCTGCGCAACAGTACCTTGGGCCTTCGTTGCAGCTATACTGCCCGTGGGTTTCGAGCGATGCTTATGTATCCCGATCTGAGTACTGCATATATTGAACCATATTCCTGGAATCAAGAGCAGTTTTACCTGGTTTTTAACCAAAAAGAGGAAAAAATTTCTCCCCTTAACCAGCTTGAACGCCAGTGGATTCCTGAAAAAACGGGCCAAACCTCGGATTCAGACCATCCCTTTTCGCCCACGGCAGCACAAGATCGCGGCCCTGAAATCGATCCGGTAAAATTAAAAGTTTACCGTTTCGTTGTCGCCACTACTGGCGAGTTTGCCGAAGACCACGGCGGAACCAAACCGCTGGTATTGTCGGCTGTTACTGAATATGTTAATATGATCAGTGCCGCTTTTGAACGCGACATCGATTTGCGTTTGCAGTTGATCAGTGCAACCAGCAATGTCCTTTTCCTCACGCCCGGAACCGATCCCTACATTGGAAATGAGGTGGGAAACTGGCTCGACCAAAATCCCGCAGTACTGAGTCAGTATGTCGGATCTGGTGCGTATGATGTGGGCCACGTTTTTGCCCGTTACATCACCGGCTCGGCTATTGGTGTAGCTGGCGGAATTACTTGTGGCGACGGCAAAGGCCGAGGCTGCTCGGCAGGAAATGGCAGCGGAAATTATGGCAGCTTCTTTTTGGGGGTTGTTGGCCAGGAGGTAGGGCACCAAATGAGCGGCGGCCATACCTGGAACCGTTGCAACGGTGGTGGAGGCCGGGCGGGCTTTACGGCCTTTGAGCCTGGAAGTGGCAGTACCATCATGTCCTATGCCGGCGCATGCGGATCCGATAACATTCAGGGATACGCTGATTTATACTACCACTCGGGTTCTATCGAAGAAATTAAAAACTTTTACCAGTTCAATCTGGGTACCAGCTGCGGTTCTTACATCACAACCAACAACCTGGCGCCGGTTGTGACGCTTCCATATCAAGATAATTTCTTTATCCCCATTTCCACGCCATTTGAATTGACAGGTACTGCTGTCGATGCAGACAATGAACCCGTGGTGTACAACTGGGAAGAAGTTGACGCCGGTCCCGAAACTCCGCTTGGGGAGCCAGAAGCCAATGCAGCTACTTTTCGTACCTTATTGGCATCTGATCTTCCCAACCGCTATTTCCCCAAACTGATTACGGTCCTAACCAACGGGTTTAACGCAGCCGAGCAATTGCCTACCTACACCCGCGACCTCACTTTCCGGCTTACGGCACGCGACAATCGCACTGGCGGGGGCGGCGTAGGCTGGGCCGATGTCGCATTCAAAGCATGGCAAGGCGCAGGCCCTTTTAAGGTAAATAACCCAAATACTGCTTCAACCTTATGGAAATCAGGCGAATATGTAAATGTAACCTGGGATGTAGCTAACTCCGATAAGGCTCCTGTTAATTGCAAAAAAGTAAATATTCGCTTGAGCCTCGATGGTGGTCAAACCTATCCGCTCACGCTGGCCAATGGAGTGGAAAATGATGGAAGCCAATATGTACTGGTTCCAGACACCATTTCAAGTCTTGCCCGCGTACGCATTGACGCAGCTGATAATGTGTTTTTTGATGTTTCAAATGCCAGCTTCAAAATACAAAAACCATCCCAACCCTCTTTTACATTCGGCTTGTCAAAAGATTACGCCCAAATTTGCCTTCCCAATGTTTTTACAGCCGAAGTTTTGAGTGCCGGGGTGCTCGGGTTTAATACGCCGGTACACCTTCAACTCAGTGGAAACGTTCCGCCAGGTGCTGTCGTGAATTTTACCCAAACAACCATCCTCCCGGGTCAGCAAAGTGCGCTTGCCATCGATCTCAATCAGGTTGACGTAAGCGGCAATTTCAACATGAATTTGCTCGCCATCCTCGAAGGCTCCAACGATACCCTGGTGCGTCCCATCAGCTTTAACCTGATTCGAAACGATTTTTCCGCATTGGCGCTCAAAACGCCT
Organism: Bacteroidota bacterium; assembly: GCA_018969455.1. Taxonomy (GTDB): domain Bacteria; phylum Bacteroidota; class Bacteroidia; order Chitinophagales; family Saprospiraceae; genus M3007. The sequence continues at coordinate 2,863 of JAGWYI010000275.1, forward strand.
GCCGATGGCGCTCAAAATCAGGCCCTTGTGCAAATTGTGCGCTGGAACAAAGCCATTGATGCCCTAAACTATGATGTCGAAGTATCTAAAAGTCCGGCTTTTGACTCTTTGATCGCTTTTAAATATGGTGTTCTGGTGGATACTTTTAAAGTCCCCGTGTTGCTGGAAAAAGGTGAAGCTTACTACTGGCATGTGCGCCCCAACAATTTATGCGGAGCTGGCGCCTGGACCGACCCCGGGTTCTTTTCTACTTTTGTTGAAGACTGTAAGGTGGTGAATGCCAATGACCTGCCTAAAAACATCACAGGCGGATCAACACCCACCATTGAATCCAAAGTTACCGTAATAGGCGGTGGAACCATTTCCGACTTGAACGTTCGGGAATTAAAAGGTTATCATGAGTTTTTTAAAGACCTGACTGCTCGCCTGATATCGCCCACAGGTACAGAGGTAATCTTGTTCTCTGATAAATGCGGCAACTTCAACGGCAGTTTTGATTTTGCACTGGACGATGCCGCGTTGGGCGCTTTTGCCTGCCCACCTCAAAATAATGGTAACCCAACCCGCCCTCAAAATCCATTGAGCGCCTTCAATGGTCAAAATGCAGCAGGTGTGTGGACCCTGCGCATCAAAGACAATGTGGTTGGCGGTGGCGGATCAATCTCTGCATTTACCCTGGAATACTGCGCAAGCCTGCAATTGCAACCTCCATTTTTGGTCAACAACAACGTGCTGCACCTGAGCCCGGGCTCTAATGCAACCATTCCGTCCAGCCTGCTGCTGGCCCAAGATGCCAATAATACCGCCGCTCAACTGGAATTTATCCTGCTCACGGTGCCAGATTATGGCGTTTTGGATAAAGCAGGCTTCGGTCAACTAAAAGCAGGCGATCATTTTACACAGGAAGACATCAACAACGGAACAATTCGTTTCTATGATTATGGCTTGAATGCAGGACCTGATGGATTTAAATTTGTGGTAAGCGATGGCGAAGGCGGTTTTGCCGCTACACCCAGGTTTGTCATCAACACGGAAGTGGTTGCAACCAAAGAGCCAGAAAAAAAGGAAATGGCTTTTGTGCTTTACCCCAACCCAGCCAACGCGTCTGTATGGATTTTTACCGATCAAAATCACAACGAATCTCTGCGCGTACGCCTGTGGGATGTTGCCGGAAACATGGTACTCGAAAGCTTCTTGCCGGAAGGAACCGACCGATTGCAACTTAATACGGCCAATTTTACCCCGGGTATGTACCTCGTGCGCCTGGAAGGCGCCAATGGGGCAGGGGTGCGAAAATTGATGATCCACTAAATTTTTTTGTGTTCTGCTAAAAAAGAAGGGAGCCTGCACCATTGCAGACTCCCTTTTGCTTTTTCGGATGGGTATGATTATTCACGAACGTGGAGGAAAAACCCCTTGCAACGCAATGATAAAATTGAGGGAAAGAAAGGGTTGCATGTTGGCATGTGGCATGTTGTTGCCCGTAAAACCAATAGCGCCTTGATTGAAACTTACATTCGGGTTGCCGCCCGAATAAACGCCACCACCAGATGAACGGGCAATGCCGTTGCCGGTGATGATGTTTGTATCGCCCGGATCTGCCACCGCCATTACATTGTGCGAATGCGCCGGCATCTCCTGCGTTGTGAGCGTAACCGTTTCTTCACCGCCGGTTTCTCCTTCAACATAATCGGTTAGGCCCTTTCCTTGTCCGTAAAAAACAGGAATACGTCCGCGATAATCAGGTAGGCCAAAGTTAACCCTTCCATCACCGCCATACATGGTGCCTAAGAGGGAGAACAGGGCCGTATTTTGGCTGATAGGAAGGATTTGACCTTCACAAACAGCCCAACCAATGGGTGGGAAGTTGAAACCGACGATGCGAATTTCGCCCAGATATGGATCTTGCATAGTTATTAAATGGTTGATTTATTGTTGTGATGGATAAATGCCGGACCAGGCAATGATAAATGAAGTAGTTAGGAAAGGCATTCTGTTTTCATGCGGCTGCGAACCACCGACCGGCGTTAAGGAGTTGTTCTGCATGGCAACGCTGGGGTTATCCCCAAAAAAAGCATTTACCTGCGATGATTGCGCCAGGTAATTGTTGCTCGGGTTGGGTGTATTGGCAGTAGCAGAAGATGCTGTAAACGGGTGGGTATGCGCTGGCAATTGGTCTGGAGTCAAAGTGACCGTCTCAGAACCCAGCATTGCGCCAATGGCATAATTCTGACCATCCGGGCCAAAACCCTGGTGGATAGGTGTTCTGCTGCGCAAATCGGGAAGCCCAAAGGTAGTTACACCGTCTCCCCCGTAGGTGGTTCCAATCAAGCTGTACAAGGTTTCATACTCGGTAATAGAAACCAGGCTTCCATCGCAGAAAAACCAACCATATGGCGCATAATTTCCGGCAAATATTCGAATTTGACCTATAAAAGGATCCATGTTGATTCAATTTGTGTTGTTAAAAATGGGTGCAGGTCTAGTTTCTGGAAGGGAAAATGCCCCGCAGCGCAATACAAAAATTCAGTACCAGGGATGGCTGAAGGTTGTTGTGCGGGGTGTTTGTGCCCGTTTGGGCAATAGTGGCCGGGTTGGGCTGGGTTGCATTCAAAGTGGCAGCATAAAACTCGGCTGGTGCGGTGTTCGTGTACAAAGCCCCGGCAGGGTTGTTGGTGTTGATGCTCGGATCCACCACAATCGCCACCATATTGTGTTGGTGCTGCGGAATCTGAGTGGTGTCGAGCGTAACGGTCGCGCTGCCGCCTTTTAATCCTTGCGGAAACACATCAGTGTGATGCATTGCAGCCCGCCCCTGCAAATCGGGGAGCGCAAAGGTGGTTTGACCGTTACCGCCATACATGGTGCCCAAGAGGGCAAAAAGGGCTTGATTCTGCTGTATTTGCATCAATTGACCGTTGCATAAAGCCCAGCCTTTTGGTGCAAAGTTGAAACCAGCAATCATGATCTCCCCAAGAAATGGTTCTGACATAATAAAGTAGTTAAAAATGAAAAAATAGGTGATATGACAAGCGTGTACGCAACACGTTGTTTTCAAAAAAATGCGAATCCATCCTGGTTTTTCACGCAGGCGGGGCGAAGAAATGATACGGGAAATGCAGTATTAAAAAATGGATGCCATTCATCGCGATACATCTTGCATCCTGTTCGAA
>JAGWYI010000276.1 GCA_018969455.1 Bacteroidota bacterium
GTATCTTCATGACCGCCTACAATTGCGCCGGCGTGGCCCATTTTACGGCCTTTCGGAGCAGTTTGGCCTGCGATGAATCCAAATACGGGTTTTTTATTTCCATTTGCTCTGATCCAGCGTGCAGCTTCGGCTTCGAGGCCGCCGCCAATTTCGCCAATCATCACGATGGCTTCAGTTTCAGGGTCGTTCATAAACATTTCCACCGCTTCTTTGGTGGTAGTTCCAATAATCGGGTCGCCCCCGATTCCGATGGCGGTGCTGATGCCCAGTCCTGCTTTCGCAATTTGATCAGCAGCTTCGTAAGTGAGTGTACCTGATTTGGATACCAAACCGATACCGCCGCGTTTGAACACAAAACCGGGCATAATACCTACTTTTGCTTCATCGGGTGTAATCACGCCCGGGCAGTTGGGGCCAATCAGCCGACAGCCTTTATCTGAAATGTAGGCTTTAGCGCGTACCATATCTTGTACCGGAATTCCCTCAGTAATGGCAACAATCACCTTGATGCCACCCGCTGCTGCTTCAATGATGGCATCGGCAGCGTAAGCCGGTGGAACAAAAATAATGCTTACATCGGCGCCAGCCTCCCTTACAGCATCTTCTACCGTGTTGAACACCGGGCGCTCCAGGTGAATCAAGCCGCCTTTGCCAGGCGTAACGCCGCCAACCACATTGGTGCCGTATGCAATCATTTGTTCGGCGTGGAAAGAGCCTTCCTTCCCGGTGAAACCTTGCACGATAATTCTGGAGTGCTTATTGACTAAAACAGACATTCTGAAAATTAAGTTGAAATGAAAGGATTTGAGAGCCAGTTAAAAATGATATTTTTGGTCGATACAACTTGCATTCTTTAGCCGCGCACAACGCATTTATCCCAAATATTTGGGTTCATGCAACAAATTAGGGCAAAAAAAGAGCGCCATATGGCAAAAAAAGACTGTTGTATGATCAAAAAATAGAATTCTTTAGAAAGTCTGGGTTCCATAGTGGTCATACGCGGTCAGAAATGGGTACAAACACATGCCAGTCAGCGCACAACCAGATTCATTTATTTCTTTTGATGCATCGGATCCGAATCAATAATGTACACATCTTCATCCGACTGCTTCATGAAATAATGTTCGCGTGCAAATTTTTCTTTGGTCAACTCAAAATCTTCCGCCTCTTCTTTGGCTTCCTTAATTTTGGCCTGATAAAACGCTTTATCCGACTCAAGCCTTTGCTGTGCCCGAAACAAGCGCCATTGGGTCCACAAACTATGGCGATCCAAAAAAATCAGGATAAAAAAGAACACCAGCAGGGTAAGGTAATACCGGTTCTGCAAGGGAGCCGGTAATTTTTCCCAAAGGATTTGCCAAGGATTTGAAGCAAGCGCCATATTCCAGTACTTTGGTAAAATGGAGGTTTAAAACCTTTTCTCCCTGCAAGGAGGCCAGGTTTTTTCACGGCTCAAAAATAGATTCTTTTATCCGAACAGCGGTGCAATTCCGGTCACTACTTTTTTATCATCCTGCAACTGCCGCATCGATCAGCGTACACAAGCTGGAGAAAATTTCTTCCACCGTGCCTACGCCTTTGATTGTGTGACTTTTGTGTTGCAAATTGTAATAATCATACACCGGAGTGGTTTCTTGTTTGTACACATTAATGCGTTTGCGAATCACTTCCTCATTCTGATCGTCTACACGCCCCGATTCGATGCCGCGCTTTTTGATGCGTTCTACAATTTCCTCATCGCCAACCTGCAAAGCGATTAAAGCCAAAATGGGGCTGCCCTTTTCCTTCAACAAGGCATCCAGCGCCTCAGCCTGAGCGATGGTACGCGGGAAGCCGTCAAAAATAAATCCCTGTGCCTCCGGATGAGCATCCACTTTATTGTTCAACATTCCAATTGTAACTGAATCGGGCACCAATGCACCTCTATCAATGTATGATTTGGCCTCTAATCCCAAGGGAGTCTCTGTTTTTATCTCATGACGAAATAAATCGCCGGTGCTGATATGTACCAGATGGTAACGCTCCACCAAGTTCGCAGCTTGGGTTCCTTTTCCCGAGCCTGGAGGACCAAATAAGATTAAGTTTATCATTTCAAATTCGTTTTATGTCGCAGCATGAAGCAGCAAAGTTAGGAAGGCCTGGTTTTTTAAGTTAATTTTTGGAAAAGCTTTTTAAAAGTGAGGCTTTTGTTGGTAAATATCGCACATTGAAAATTTTATTTTAAAAATTTTCTCAATCCGGCACAATCTATTGAAGAAAAAATGCATATCCATTCGGTAGACTAATCAAAGTCGGTAATCTTATACCGATCACCGTACGTTTGAATCCACTGAAACAAGCGATGCGCATCTGCCGTCTGAAAAAGTTGGGTTCCCAGGTTCAGGGTCGCAGCCGAGCCACAAGCTACCCCCATTTGGGTCATTTCCCGGTGCGATTTCCCCTGGCTTAGCGCATACATCATCCCTGCAACCATACTGTCTCCTGCGCCTACCGTGGTTTTTTTCTTCACCATTGGGGCCGGAATGTGCTCAAAACCTTCCCGGGTTGCCAGCAAGGCGCCCTGGGGCCCCAGTGAAACAACCACAACCTCACAAATCCCTTTTCCGATTAATTCGAGCGCAGCATCATCTACCTGATTGATTTCCAGTGTTTCAACACCAACCAGGGCGCTTAATTCGCCTAAATTGGGTTTTAATAAAAACAAACCCGCCTGTGCTGCTTCCTTTAATGGAATGCCGGAAGTATCAAGCACCAGCTTGGCGCCAATCTGCCGGGCAAATACCGCTACCTTATGATAATAATCGGTTGGTAAGCCTGGCGCCAAACTGCCGCTGGCCACCAGGATATCCGGCATTAAGGCCCTAATGCGCTCCAGGCAAGCATCGGCATCCGATTCAGCCAAATCCTGACCGCTCAGGGTGAATCGATATTGCAAATTGGTGCTTTGCTCTGTTACCGATATGTTTTCCCGTGTTTCGCTTGCTATTGGGTGTACCGAAACATCAATTTCCCGCGCACGCAACAATTGCTCCAGCAACAATCCGTTGTTGCCTCCAGCCGGAAAAACAGCCGTACTCCTTCCTCCCAATTTACCAATACCTCGACTCACATTGATCCCTCCCCCACCGGGATCGATTTGAAGATTGGAGCAACGCAACTTTTGTTCTGGAATCAAACGCTCTGTCCCTGTACTTTTGTCTAAAGCCGGATTCAGGGTTAAGGTAACAATTTTCATATTTTAAATTGAATTGAACGGAATGGCAAAAAAAACAGGATTATTCTGGCAATATCTTGATTTTTATCATTCCTTTCCATGATTACGCGTTTTTTAATGTAAAAAAAACCTGAGTTCAAACATTTTTACGCCGATGTTGTTCCGCCCTCATGATGCTGCTGGATGAAAATCAAATTAAGGTTGCAACCCTTCTCTTATGCGAAAAAGATCTTGTACTCCGCAAAGTGTTCGAAACTTACGGATTCCCCCCATTGTGGGCGCGTAAGCCTGAATTTTCTACCCTTATCCACATCATTCTTGAACAGCAAGTCTCCCTTGCTTCAGCCAATGCCGCGTTTACCAAACTAAAGGCCTTACTAAACGATTCCATTAATCCCGACAATTTTTTGTCTTTAAACGACCTTCAACTTCGGGAAATTGGCTTTAGTAAACAAAAAACGACCTATTGCCGCTTGCTTGCGCAAGCAATTATAAATAAAAAACTCGATCTGAGTACCTTGCACACCCTGCCTGATGAACTTGTAAAATCAGAACTCATCAAAAATAAAGGCATTGGCGACTGGACTGCCGATATTTACCTTTCAGAATGCCTCCTGCGCCCAGATGTATTACCCAAAGGCGACATCGCCATGCTGGAAGCATATCGAATATTATACCAACACCCCAAACGACCTACCCACGACGAATTTATGGAGGGGACTGCACACTGGCGACCCTGGCGTAGCGTAGGTACAAGATTGCTTTGGCATTATTATCTTCGCAGCCGCGAAAAATGATTTCGTCTTGGATCTTAAATCGGTTAAAAACTTCCGGCATGACTACGTCCTTTAAAAATAAACGAATTTGGATTACAGGAGCATCCTCCGGAATTGGAGAAGCGCTTGCTTACGCCTGGGCCCAGGAGGGCGCTCACCTTATTCTTTCTGCCAGAAATGAAGCAGAACTGCAACGCGTAGCCAACGCAGCCCAAAATGCTGGCGCCGCTTCCGTAATTGTCCAAACCCTCGACCTCGCCCAGCATGCTACCATCCCTGATGTTGTAGCAAATGTGCTCACACGATGCGGAAAAATTGATATCCTGGTAAACAATGGCGGAATCTCTCAACGTTCCCGGGCACAAGACACAAGCCTTGAAGTCGATTATCGCATCATGGCAGTAAATTATTTCGGAACTGTGGCACTCACCAAAGCGCTTTTGCCTCATATGCTTACCCACCAACTGGGACATATTGTTACCATTACGAGTCTAACCGGAAAATTCGGATCGCCCTACCGGTCTTCTTATGCCGCCAGTAAACACGCTTTACACGGCTTTTTTGACAGCCTGCGAGCAGAATTGCATGATGCCCACATTTATGTTACCCTCGTTTGCCCGGGGTTTGTTCGCACCAACGTGAGTATCAATGCGCTTACGGGAAGCGGATCTGCCTTGGGTACCATGGACGAAGCCACCGAAAAAGGCATGTCGCCCGAATACCTGGCGCGAAAAATTCTGCGCGCCGTTGAACTTCAGAAAGAAGAAGTATACTTTGGAGGCAAAGAAGTGTTGGCTGTATACCTCAAACGCTTCTTCCCACGCTACTTTTCCAAAGTTATTCGGAAAGCAAAAGTTCGATAAATATTGATCGGGGCGCAGAAAACGAATGCCTACACTTTGGTGGTGGCAAATAGCTTTTTAATGCTGTATTTGCCCGTTTCCTTTCCGGCAAGCATTAATAGCCCACCAACAATGGCTACATCTTTCATAAATAATATGCTCTGTATTCGAATTTCTTCTTTCGGATACGTCCAAAATGCATGTACCAAAAAAGTTACCGGCGCCCAATACAGCAACAATAAAATCGCGCCCGCACGTGTACGGTAGCCCAACAATACCATTAACCCACCCAATACCAATACCGTAATTGCACCGTATAAAAGCAAATCTTGTCGCCAAGTAAGCCCATATAATGCCATGGTTTGTTTGGTTTTATCAAAATACAAACTTGAATCAACTGCCTCAAATAAAAATATGGCAGATAGAAAAATTCGGCCAATTAAATCAGATATGTCTCGCATGGAAGCTGGTTGTGCTCAAAGATGTTAATCATTGAATTCTGTTTTAATTCCCTTTTGGAATGGATAATCCCGGATTCTGAAAATGGACAAAATTTATTTTTTTAGTGCTGTTCGTGTTCACCAAAAACAAAACATTTACATCCTTAAAATTCGAGGATTTACTTCCTGTAGGAGATTTTAACACCGTTTCTCAAATTAGTTGCGCAAATATACATTTCCAAACTCCATCTGCATGTATTCTTCTTTCCGTATTGTTATTTATCCCTCCTGCTGAGAAACTGTTTTAAAACCTCCGAAATGCTGAAAGAAAATCTTCTAATGCCATCCTGTACCTCCAATAAATTGATGTTGGTTATTCCGAATGCCACATAAAAGACCGCACCCTTCCCATATAAAGCAATGATTTAAACCAAATTCGATGCACAAAATCAAGCCTTGCGAAGTATTATCTCACAAAACGCAAGGAATGGCTGTTTTTACACTTCTTGCCCCCAAGTTTTATGCACTAGATCCTTATTAATCCCTATAAATCCGCTAAATCAATCTTGATTTATCCTCCCAATCCTGGCAAAAATCGCAAAACCACTGTAGCGTCATTTTCTGAATTTGAACAAAAAAAGCCCCCCTCCTACTGTCAGGAGAGAGGCCATCCCAAAAACCGATTTTAAAGTATGTTAAAATCGGGTATCGGTATGTCTACGGCAGCTCGCTTGCCGCTTTTGTTTGCCTGGA
>JAGWYI010000277.1 GCA_018969455.1 Bacteroidota bacterium
GGCGTTGGCGAACCCGGTCGGCCAAAAATTCGCTGAAAGGCATAAGGTCGCGATGTTGTTGGTACAAGTTGTTCAGTTTAAGCCCGATAAGCGAGGCGTGCGTTTCAAACGCCCCCCCTCGCTTCACGCGATAACGTCAAAATTATTTTTACGTGCATTTACTTTAAGGTTGAATTTAGGGAATTTATTCAACCCGATGAATCAAATTCCAAAACCGGATTTTTGAACCCAGCTTTTCCTTACCTTTGCCCCGCTTTTTCCAATAATTTAACCGTTCGGCCATTATGTTTTCCAACATCCAAGCATCCCTGCAGCAAGAACTCGATGAAATCCGCGCGGCGGGTTTGTACAAAGAAGAACGCATCATCACCACCCCGCAAGGTCCGGTCATTGATACTACTGCACAAGGGCATGTGCTCAATTTCTGCGCCAACAATTACCTCGGTTTATCGAGCCACCCCCAGGTGATAGAAGCGGCCATCGAAGCCATTCGAACCCATGGCTATGGCCTTTCCTCGGTTCGTTTTATATGCGGCACACAGGATTTACACAAACAACTGGAAAAAGCCCTCTCCGAGTTTTTGGGCGTTGAAGATTGCATCCTGTACGCCGCCGCTTTCGATGCCAATGGGGGCCTGTTTGAGCCCCTGCTCGGCGAACAAGACGCCATTATCAGCGACGAACTCAACCACGCTTCCATCATCGACGGCATCCGTTTGTGTAAAGCAAAACGCTTCCGCTACAAACACAATGACATGGCTGCTCTGGAAACCTGCCTTCAGGAAGCCCAGGCCGCCGGCGCACGCCGCATCCTGGTATTTACCGATGGCGCCTTCTCCATGGACGGCACCATCGCCCAATTGGATAAAATATGCGACCTGGCCGAACAATATGGCGCCATGGTGGGCATCGACGAATGCCACGCTTCCGGATTTTTGGGCAAAACCGGCCGCGGTACCCACGAATACCGAAATGTGATGGGCCGCGTGGACATCATCACCGGCACCCTCGGCAAGGCCCTGGGCGGCGCTTCCGGCGGTTTCACCGCAGCCCGAAAGGAAATAGTTGATATGTTGCGTCAACGTTCGCGCCCATATCTGTTCTCCAACACCGTGGCGCCTTCCATCGTGGGTGCCTCCATTAAAGTACTTGAATTGCTGAGCGGTTCAACCGCCCTGCGCGACAAACTGGAATTCAATACACAGTTCTTCCGAAAAGCTATGACCGAGGCCGGATTCGACATCATCCCGGGCGAGCATCCGATTGTACCCATTATGCTGTACGAAGCAACCCTGGCCCAGCAATTTGCCAAGGAATTGCTGGCCGAAGGCATTTATGTGGTTGGATTCTTTTATCCGGTGGTGCCCCAGGGAAAAGCCCGAATTCGGGTTCAATTGAGCGCCGCCCATGAACCGCAACACCTGGAACAGGCGGTTTCCGCTTTTGTAAAAGTCGGAAAAAAACTTGGAGTATTAAAAGGATAAATTTTTAGGCATATGCAACCTTTTGGATTCATCTGCGTCATTCCCCATGCGGATGTTGTATCATAAACCTAAAATGCCGTGCAAATGCCTGCTGTGAATGCCCCTGGAGGAGAAAATTCCGGGCAACAGGATCAAATTCTGCGGTGTATCATCGTGGAAGACGAACCGCTTGCCGCCGAAATTCTCACAGAATACATCGATCAAACCCCCTTTCTCGAATTGACGCATGTGTGTCATGACGCCATTCGTGCGCTGGATGTGGTAAGAATGTATCCGGTTGATGTGATTTTTCTTGACATTAACTTGCCTAAACTGAACGGACTCGATTTCTTAAAAAACCTGCTCCACCAGCCCAAGGTTATTATCACTTCCGCGCATCACCAATATGCCGTGCAAGGATTCGATATGCAGGTGGTAGATTATTTGCTCAAACCCATCGAATACAGCAGGTTTAGCAAGGCTGTGCAAAAATTGGCGGTTCCCAAACGGGCTGCTCCTGCACCCAGCATCCCCAAACAACAGGCGCCAGCAAGGCCCTATTACTTTTTTAATGTGCAAAAACGTTCGGTGAAAATATACCTGGATGAAATATTGTACGTGGAAAGTTTGAAAGATGCGGTAACCATTCACACAAGCGAACGCTCCTACCAAACCCATTACCAACTTGGCGAACTGGAAAATTTGCTTAAATCAGATAATTTTCTCCGAATTCACCGGTCTTTTTTGGTTGCAGTAGATAAAATTGTCTCTTTCACAGCTGCTGAGGTAGAGGTAGCCAACCGAAAATTGCCCATCGGCCGCAGCCATAAGTCGCAGGTGATGGAACGCTTGCGCTGAGCATCAAATTTGAAGGGTTTGAGCAAGTTTTGCCATGCTTTGCTCAAAGTTTCGGTCAGAGATGTCGAGCATGTTGACGCTATTGAAGCGTTTCAGGATTGCGCCGAGATTGGTCTTCAGATCAAACATTCGTTTTCGGTTGTCTTCAAATGCTTCTGCACTGCCTCCGAGCGCCTTAATTCGCTCAATTTTAGCATCTGTGTCTTGCAGTTTTTGCTGGATGTTTTCCATGGCTTCTAATTGAAAATCAATGTCAAACGCAACGTTGTCAAGCCGGAGCGGAATGAATTTTTTATCGGCCAGCCAAACGGCATACATGGCTCCAACGCTCTCCAGGCCAACCCAGCCGGATTTCAAACTACTGGCAGAAACGATGGATATCACTGCATCGGCCGATTTAATGCTTTGCTGGATAAATTCCATAATAAATTGCGCGGCAGCAAGGTCTTCCTCATCGATGATCACATCCACACCGCGGTTTTCCAACCAGTTTTTAACCTTAAATGCCTGATCGCGGTCGTTGTGGTTGTATGAAATAAAAATCTGCAACTTCGCCTTGCCCGCACCTGCTTTTGACGGATCGCTTGAGGATCCATACACCGTTTTGGCAAGTTCGAGTGCGGCATATGATACCCTGGATTGAATGCGCCCCCAGTCGGCAAATTCAATCAAACCCAGGTTGAAATTTTTTTTCCCGCTGTTGTATTGCCCCAACAAAAGCAGCGCATCGTCGGTTTTCTGTGCCAATAATTTAAGGGCGTCTTCCAGTTGTCCGCTGGAAATCAATTGTTGGATTTGTTGTATCATGGTGCAGGAATTGCGGGGAATACATGTTTAAAATTATGCAGCTAAAGGTAGGGCAAAGCCTTTTGAATATCCAAATTGCCTCCGAAATTATGCCTGGAGGCAAGGAGAAATACTTCCCGATGAAAATAGGCGCATTATTATGCTTCACGCCGCCAGACTTCCTGCACAAGGATCTTGATAAATCGGTATAAATCAGCAAAATCCATCCTGATTTGCCCACAAAATCCGGCGAATCTTAATATAATGTCTGTTTTTTCATCCTGCACGCAACCGGAATGCCTATATTTCCGTGTAGAATGATGACATAACCTTGTTCATGCGCATATTTCAAATTTATGAAACTTAAATTGCTTCTTTGGGGCGGACTGATTGTTTGCATTTTGGCCGCCTTTACCATTCAAAAAACGTTAAAAACTACCGGAACCTGCCTTGCCTGTGAAAGCTTGAACGGTCTGGAAAAGGTAGTTTGCCTTGTTGAAGATTTTAAATCTTCCCTTACTTCTACCCAATTGAGTGCGGCACAATTGAATTACAACCTAACCAATGCGGCGAAATGGTCGAACCTGCCTGTTACCTTTGTGCCGCGTCTTGGCGTTCGTTTTGGCGATTTGAATGCCGATCAGCTGGTGAAGGCAAAAGCCATTTTACAGGAAGTTTTGGGTAAAAAAGCCAATGAGGGCTATGACGAAGCCCAACAATTGTGGTTGGCCGACCAATACCTTTCTCAAAATGGCGGCGGCACGACCTATGGTTCGGGCCAATATTACATGGCCTTTTTGGGTACTCCCAGCACCACCGGGGCATGGGAACTGCAATCGGGCGGACACCACCTGGCAGTGGCCAACACCTATGGCAATGGTGCATTGACTGGCGCAACACCTTCCTTCCGCGCAGTAGAGCCATTTGCAGCCTTCAGCATAAACGGTGGCACGTATCAGCCCATTTTACAGGAACGCGATTCCCTGGCTGCCATGCTTGCAGCCCTAACAACTGCACAACAGGCATCCGCCAAACTGGGTACCACGTTTAACGACATTGTGCTTGGGCCGAATAAAGACTGGCAATTCCCGACCACAAAATCGGGTATTAAGTGCAGCAACCTGAATGCTTCTCAAAAACAAAAAGTACTTGGAGCCATCCGAACCTATGTGAATGACCTTGATTCAGTAAACGCCGCTGCCTACATGGCCTTGTACACTGCCCAGTTGGATGATACCTACATCAGTTACGCCAACAACATTGGCTTAACCCAAACCAAAGACTATGTACGCATTGATGGTCCGCGGGTTTGGATCGAATACTCTACCCAGGGCGGTATTGTTTTGAGCGCACCCCACCCACACTCGGTTTGGCGCGACCACCAATCGGATTACGGCGGCCTCGGAAATCCGAACGTTGCCGTTCAAAATGTGGTGGAATTTGACGGCAAATTGCAGCTATTCCCCAATCCATGCGCCGAAATCGCCCAGCTTCAGTTGGAATTGACGCAAGCCGCGGTTTTGGGTATTTCGGTGTACAATATGCAAGGGCAGCAAGTTCTGGGCGAACAACGCTACAACATCACAGAAGGCAATCATACCTTGCCCGTTCGTGTGCAGGATTTGCCGGCAGCAAATTATCAATGCGTTATTACCTTTAAAAATTCCGATGGAAGCCTGTCGCGTGCGACGCGTTTGTTGCGTAAAATTTGATCAAAACTTGTTCATGAAACTTTTTCGCACCCTTCTGTTGGCGCTTTCTGCCAACATGTTATGGGCGCATCCTATGCCCAATTCCCTTATCGGTTTGCACCTGGGGGCGCAGGAATTGTTGTTGACTGTAAAAATCCCGCTGGGGGATGTCGAAACCGCCGTGTTTCAAGCCAATCCCGAATCGGAAGCCTGGAAAGGACTACCGGTTCGGGATGCTTTGAATACTTATTTTTCCCGCCACATACGTATGGAGGGCCAGGATGGCAGCAAATGGTCTGTTCAATTGATCCGATGCGATACCACAGCGGTCAACGACCCTTTGCTTGGCCCATATAAGGAACTGGATCTTCAATTTCGCACCATAGCGCCGAATGGAACCGACTTACGCCAGTTTTTGTTGTATTACGATGCTATTTTGCATCAGATCGTCACCCACCAGGCCATTCTGAGCATAGCGCAGGATTGGGCCAACGGCATAGATTCCGAACAGCCTAAAATATTGGCAGTCATAGCAACAGATCCCAGCAATGGGGAAATATTGCCCGTTTCAGTTTCTTTGGATAAAGGCAGTGTTTGGAAAGGTTTTTTCGCCATGATCCGCCTGGGCATGCGGCACATTGCCGAGGGTTACGACCATCTTTTGTTTTTGCTCTTGTTGATTCTGGTTGCTCCCTTGAGCGCCCAGACAGGTAGATGGGTCAGCGCCGAAGCATGGAGATACGGCTTGCGCCGACTCATTGGCATTGTAACGGCCTTTACCATAGGCCACACATTTACCCTTGCTTTGTGTACGCTGGGCATTGTACAGGTTTCGGGCCGCTGGGTAGAAATTACCATTGCCGTTTCAATCTTTATATCGGCCATCAATAGTTTAATTCCCTTGTTTTTTCACTGGGAAATGTGGATTGCGGCTGGTTTTGGGCTCATTCACGGTATGGCATTCAGCGATACCCTTCGCAAACTGGCTTTGAACAAAACCGAGTTGGTGTGGAGTCTGCTGGGGTTCAATTTAGGCATTGAGGCATTTCAACTGGGCCTGATATTCCTGGTAGCACCCTTGTTGTTTGGAACGCGCAAAACCCGGGCTTACCCCTATTTCCGGATGTTGGTCGGGATTTTAGGCGTCGGAATAAGCCTGTATTGGATTTGGGAAAGGATGCAGGGCGGCCTGTAATAGTATACCTCCACGAACAGTAATTTTA
>JAGWYI010000278.1 GCA_018969455.1 Bacteroidota bacterium
CACTTCCAATACCATTTTAAATACTGGACTGGTTACTTCTTACAACATTGCCAACAGTCAGGGCGGCAAAGCAGATTACGGTTATACCAACAACGAAAGTGAAAACATCCTGGGTTTGGCCAGAAGCCGGGAAACCATGCAACAACTTGGCGCCGAATTGCTCGCTGAAGCGCTTATGTTGAACAAACCCAACGAAGACACCCTCACAGCGCCATCTTTTTACGAATTAAAAAAGAAAATACCTGATCAAATTAGGGCTTTGGTGGTTGTGCCTGGTAATTTTAATGCCACGCTGCAAAATGTCATCCAATGGCGAGAAAAACGCGACGATAACCCCATCAGAGAATTGTTGGAGGGAGGGGATGATTTATTCGGATACGAGCACCTGAATACCATCTCGGTCAAACGGGAGGCCAGTACCGATATGATCAAAATTGCCTATTCTACGTCCGATCCTGCGGTTTGCAAAAACACATTGATTAAACATACCCGCATCTTCATTGCGGCTCACCGGGCGATCAAAGAAGGGCAAACCATGAGTGTGCTCGATTTTTTTGAAAAATCGACCGCAGCCAGTGCCGATTCACTCAATGCAAAAGAAGAGGAACTCCTGTTCTACATGGAAAGCAACAACATCATCAACCATGAAGAACAAACCCGATTTATGGCGCTCAAAAAGGAAGATTTGGATGAAACCTATTTCGACGAACTGAGCAACCTCGCCTCCGCCGATTCTTCCAGACGAACCATTGAAGACAGGCTGGAGAAAAAGGTAGACCTGGCATTTATTAATCAAAGTTTGATCGGACAACAAAAAGAATTATCTGAAATCAGTTCAAAAATCACCAATCTTGAGATCGGTTCGATCACCGATTCGGTTATGAGCCCTGCCGCCATTCAGGAAATTAAGCGATTGAAAGCACAACAAAGCGCCCTGATGCAGGAAGTTCGAAAAAGCGCAGATGCCAATTATGCCAACAGCCGCACACCTGACGGGATTGAAACCCGTACGCTGCTCCAAAAATGGATTGATGAATGGCTAAAGGTTGAATCCACGCTGGCACGACTGCAGGTGCTCAAAAAGCGCCGGAATGATTTTAACAAATCCTATGAGCAGTTCGCCCCTTTGGTGAGTAAAATTAAACGGGTTGAACGAGAAATTGAAATCGCTGAAAAGACCTTTCTGCAAAACCTGCAATCCTTAAACCAGGCAAGAATGCACAAAGAAAGCCTGCTGATGTCGTCTCAACTCCGGGTGATGGATCCTCCTTTTTATCCCAGCAAGGCAGGAGCCAGCAAACGGTCTACCACGGTGGCCCTTTCCTTTATTGTGGGCATGGTTTTGGTTTTGGCCCTTGCCATTACCAAAGAATTTATGGACAATTCCCTGCGTGATCCTGAGCGCGCAGGCAAAACCACCAACCTGCGCCTGGCTGCCGGATATCCCATTTTGCCAAAAAACTGGCGCAACTATAAACGACTCGATTACCTGTTTTTGGTCAGACGAGCCAGCGAACAACTCCTGCAACGCGTTGATCTCGATTTACGACAACAGGGTCTGAAAAGCGACGTGCCCCGAATTGCCGTATTGAGCACCAGGGCCATGGAGGGAAAATCGACCCTGATTGAATTGCTTAAAGAACTACCCAACGGCTCTGCCATTGAATGGATTGAGGTGCCGGCATTGCTTTCCGGATCCTATCCGGTGGCAAAACTGGCCGAAATGGATGTAGCCCTGCTGGTGGCCGATGCCACCCGCACCTGGAATGCGGCCGACAGCCGGGCACTCGCCATGGCCCAGGAAATCATTGGCCACTCCTGCCGGTTGGTGATTAATAAGGTGAAGCCCGATAATCTGGAGTCGGCCCTGGGTGAAATACCCAAAAAACGAAACCGCATTCGACGCTGGATCAAACGATTGGCAGCACTCAATTTGTCAAAGTAACACGCACCTAATCAACTATATGCACCTCATTTGTCATGCCTTTCCTGCCTGGGAGGGGAATTATGTTAAGTCTACGGTTGAACTGATGAAACGCCTGGCTTTGTTGGGTCATACCGTTTTATATGTGGATTATGCCTACACCTGGAAGGATTTCTTCAATCAAAAAAAAGATCAAAAACAGCGCATGCTTGGCATTAGATCCAGGTTGCGCCAAATTCCGGTAGATGGATCGGGCCGCTTGTATGTCTTAACCTTGCCACCGGTTTTGCCTAGCAATTTTTTATCCAGTCCAATTCTTTTTGATTTTGTCAACAGGCTCAACAGCCTGCCGATGCAATGGGCGATTCGCCGTGCCGTGCGCATACTGGGCATGAAAAATACCATTGTGGTCAATGCATTTAATCCCGCTTATGGATACCAGCTCGCAGGTAAACTGGGTGAAAGCAAGCGAATTTATTATTGTTACGACGAAATCTCGGCCGCGCATTGGGCCGGGAAACACGGCCCCCGCCTCGAGCGCGCCTATGCGCCCCTGTGCGAGGCTGTTATTTGCAGTTCGGAAGGCCTCCAATCCAAACTAAAACAATTTCACCCAAAGGTATTTGTTGTAAAAAACGGGGTAGATTTTGCTCAATTCAATCAAAAAGTACCTCCTCCTGCACTTCCGGTGCTTCCAGAGAAAAAAGATGGACAAAAAGTAATTGGTTACCTCGGCAGCATCGATGATCGGCTGGATTACGAGATTCTCGAAAATTTGTTTCGCCATTTTTCCACCTGTTATTTTGTGTTTGTTGGTCGGGTTCAGTCGGAAGAATTGAATCAACGTTTGCGCGCTTTCTCCAACGTACATCTTGTTGGCGCGCATCCGGCGACCGATTTGCCCGGCTGGGTACAACAAATGGACGTATGTTTGATTCCCTTTGAAAAAAATCCATTTACCGCCGGCATTTATCCTTTAAAAGTAAACGAGTACCTTGCAGCGGGAAAACCAGTTGTGAGTACCCGTTTTGCACCTTTTGGAGATCTGGAGCAAGTGGTGTTCCTTGCCGATGGTACTGATTTTTTGGAGGCAGTTGAAGAGGCAATGAATCAAGGGCCTACCGAGAACTATCAGGTCTTTGCGAAAAAAAACGATTGGATGGAACGTGCACGCGCTTTTGAGGAAATCTTGCAATCCTGATTTTTTTTGTTGGAACACCCAACCATTATCGCATGGGATCCTGTCTATGCTAAAAGATGCCTGAACCTGATTCGATTCAGGATAAATCAAACCCCAATCTGCCGAACGTCAACCACCCCTCATGTCCTGATGTTCATATTTGGGAAAAAAACATTAACCGAACAAGAATTGGTGCAAGCTTGCGCCATGAACGACCGTCGTGCTCAGGAAGCGATGTACCGTCGGTTTTTTCCCGAAATGATGCGCATGTGCATGCGGTACACCAACGATAAAACCGTAGCCATTGAAATTGTCAACAACGGTTTTTTACGGGTTTTCAAGAAAATACACACATTTGGGTTTAAGGGTAGTCTGGAAGGATGGGTGCGCAAGCTGGTTTATCACAGCATGGCCGATTATTTTCGGGAAAATGCGCGCTATCTGCATTTTCTGATGCTGGATGATTATGATATTGCGGCGCCTGAACAAAGTCATGCCGTTTTTTACGAGGCCGATATTTTGAAAGCGGTTCAAAAGTTGCCGCCGGTTTCACAAACTGTTTTTACATTGTATGCCATTGAAGGTTATACCCATGCCGAAATTGCTGAATGTATGCAGATGAGTGAGGGAACCTCCAAATGGCATTTGAGTACTGCGCGGCAAAAATTGCGGGAAATGCTCAGCCCTTTGTATCATTTTCCGGCGCAGGAAGCAAAAATTTAATCTGAGGAAAAGAAAAGGGCTGTCCTATGAAGTTGAAAATGAATTTTTACGATAAGAAATTGGCCGATGCGGGTTGGGAATCAATGAGGTCCCAACTGGATCTTGAAATGCCTGCCCCCAAGGAGCGCCGTCGGCCTTTGGTTTTTTGGTTGATTTTGTTAACGGGCTGTTCTCTGATTTCGGGATGGGCAGGCTGGTATCTGGCTTCCTACCATTTCGCCCAGAATCAAAACCGGATGCTTTTTGAAAAAAACGCCCTAAATGTGTATGATGGGACGCATCAGCACCAGCATGAAAGAAAGCAAAATGTGTTGGCTCAAACAAAAAACTTAGTTTCCGGGAGCACAACTTCTACCAATTGTATGTTACCCGCTTTGATTGTTGCTGACGATGTAGAGGTTTCCGATGTTGTGGCAGAGGCGCCCGTATCTTCCAGCCGTATGCAGGGTGGGCCCAAGCCAGCGCCTTACCTGAGCAACCCAATTTTGGAACCCATTTTTTCCGATACCTTACCAATACCCTCTAAAGAAGCGGATCCTGGCAATAAAATAATCGATCGCCTGTTGCCAGCCCACCCGGTTCGCCATCTGGTTTTTGGACCGTCCATGGGCATATTTACAGAGCGTTTTCAGCGTATGAATGGCGCCAGCATAGGGGCATTGGTCGATTTTCGGCCCTCCAATCGTTGGGGTATTGTGTCGGGCATCTATTACAGTTACCTGAAACCATCCCCATCCACTCGGCCAGTTGCATCCCTCAGTGCTGTGAATTATGCCAAAGCAACAGGAAGCGACTACTTGCTGGATGATAAAGGTCAATTGCTTGATCCGGCTACCGGCCAAAGCACACCTGCAACCAAAGTATACGTACCCTTAGAGCGCCTCGATCGTTTGGAAATGCCTGTTTTGGGTTATGTTCAGTTTTTCCATCGATTCCGATATTTCTTCGGACCAACCATCAGTTATACCCATCGGGTGGAAGCGCACAAGGTGTATGCTTTAAACGAAGTGATTTACAGAACCAAGGATCGAAGTGACGACCGGGCTGTGAACAATTTGGCAAAAAATGAAGTCCACCGCTGGCAACTGGGCTTGCAATCAGGCTTTGGTGTGCGCCTGGGCGACCGTTTCGAACTGGATTTGTTTTATCGCCTGAACTCCATACGCACCTACAATCGGGTGTTTTACAAATACAATGGCGCATTTTTGGAATACGCGCCGCAGGGTTCCGGACAAATAAACAATTCGTCTGTATTTGCCTTGAACGGAACACTGTTTTTCTGACCGTTTAATCTGTTGCATGAAGCAATAAGGCTCTCCCGGCTCCGGGAGGGCCTTTATTGTTGCAGGCTGTTTGGTTTTTGCCCGGACAAAAAAAAGCCCTGGTGGAGCAACCACCAAGGCCAAGAACTTTATCAATTAAATATCAGTTGTTTAGTATACAACCTTGACATCTACTGCATTCATTCCTTTTTTGCCACGCTCTGTGCTGAATGTGACTTTGTCGCCTTCCCGGATGTTGTCGATCAAACCGGAAATGTGTACAAAAATTTCCTCCTGAGAGGCGCTGTCCACAATGAAGCCAAAACCTTTGGATTCATTGAAGAACTTTACTGTTCCATTATACATGTAAAAAATTGAAAATTGTGATGTGGCAATGTGCCGCTACAAAGGTAAGGGATTAATTTGTAAAATATTGATTTTCAATAATTATTTTATCTTATTGTTAAATATTTTTTTAAAAATTGTAAAGTGTTCTTTTTTTAGGTTGTTTATCGGGTTCATTATGAGGGGCTTAGGAGGGCGGGATGTTGTTGTCACAGCGGTGCGGCAAAGAACCGTATTGTACGCTCGGAAACAGGTTAAACTTGAAAATTGCCAACTCAACGCTTTAATTTTCAAGGTTATTGAATCTTTGAGGTATGATTAGACGGGAAATAGAAAAAGTCATCCTGGAAAATCTGACATATTTTCCGATCACTGGCATCATTGGTCCGCGGCAGGTGGGCAAAACAACCCTTGCCCGGTTTATTACAGCCCGTTTGGGCCGACCCTATGTTCATCTGGAATAGCCGCGCGCAAGCCCGCGTAAAAGGAGTTGTATTAGTTCAATACTTTGGTGTGAAAACTGCCTTGTTTCAAGACCATTGTATCCGGTGGATTCGGA
>JAGWYI010000279.1 GCA_018969455.1 Bacteroidota bacterium
GGATTAGCGACCCAGTTCGCCCAACGAATAAAACCGAACAAGTTTCACATAAATCCAACTCCCGAATGTCTGCATCTGCTGCACCTGTTCAGGAAGACACTTTCAAACGCGTACAGAATATCCTTATCTCTCAACCCAAGCCGGCTCAACGTTCCGCTTACGACGAATTGGAAAAAAAATTTGGCGTTCGCATTGATTTTGTGCCATTCATGACGCTTGAAGGTCTGACAGAGCGGGAGTACCGCAAAAATCGAGTCTACCCGAACGATTATACAGCCATTGTTTTTACCAGCAAAAACGCAATTGACCATTTCTTTCGGTTGTGCAGCGAATTGAGGATTAAAATGTCGGAAGACACCAAGTATTTCTGCTCCACCGAAACAATTGCCAATTACCTGCAAAAGTTTATCATGTTCCGAAAACGAAAGGTGTTTAACGGAACAAAGAATATCACCGAACTGAAATCTTACATCCTGCGAAACAAAGAAGAAAAGTTCTTTCTTCCCTGTAACGATCAAGGGCACCCGGAAGTAACCAGCTTCTTTAAGGAATTAAAGGTGCCCATTCAGGAAGCGATCATGTACCGCTCGGTCAACAATGACCTCAGCGATTTGAAAGACATCAAATACGACATCATTGCCTTCTTCTCGGCGCTCGAAATCAAATCCATGTTTGAGCAATTCCCCGATTTTAAACAAGAAGATCGCCGTATTTGTGTGTTCGGTACCTCCGCACTGCGCGCGGTAACCGAACGCGGCATGACCGTGCAAATTCAGGCAGGTACACCCGAAGCACCCTCAATTGCTGTTGCGCTGGAAAATTATCTGAAAATTTCGAATAAAAATTGATTCAAGGCCAAAGAGGCGCTTAAATGCCTCCCGCAATAGGGTGTTATCCCTCTTATAACGCTTGACAGGCTGTTTCACCCAACGAAACAGCCTGTTTCGTTGGTAGGACGCTCAAAATAAATCCAGTATTACACCTCGTAATAATATCCTATTGAATTCCGTTTCCTACCTTTGTTTTTTTGCCGCCTGAATACACTATGCCAAACGGTTCCAACCTTACAGAAATGTACCAAACCATCGCACGAAAGGTGAAAGATGGCAATTGCGTGTTGTTTCTCGGCCCCGGTGCAATTCTGGTAAAAGATGAAAATCAAAATTGGAAACCATTGACAGATTTGTGCGGAAAATTCCTCGCACAAAAATATAAACTGGAACTTGGCTCCGATGAAACCTTCGAATTAACCTATATCTGCAGCTTGTTGCGTACACGCGGCCTGTCATCCGATAACATGCTGCAAGATGATGTGTCAAACTTCTACAAAAAATACCTCGATGGAAGCCAATTCCATCCACTACTCGCCCAACTAACCGATCTTAAATTTAAAATTATCATCAATACTACCCCGGATAACATCATTACTTATTTTCTGGATGAAATCGCCACACTCTACGACACCGATTGCTACAATTACTACAAACCCGCCAGCAATTTTTCTTTTAGCTTCGACAAAACGCCCAAAGTGCTGGTTTATAACCTGTTCGGATATTACGAAAAGTCCGAATCTCTGGTGCTCACGTATAAAAATCAACTCGCATACATCAAAAAAATTGTCGGCGAACAACAAAACGAACGCCTCCCCGATGCCTTAACCAATGCTTTTAAAGACTTTCGGTATCACCTGTTCCTCGGATTCGACTTCGAAGACTGGAATTTACGTCTGCTGCTCGACACGCTGTATAAAAATGTGCGGGAAAATATCCAGCCTTATGCCTACCCAATAAAGGGAGAACGCGAAACAGGACCAGATACACGGGTGTTTTTTCAGGGAGAATTTAGCATGCAGTTTCCGCCAGTCGACCTGGAAACCTTTGTCAATGAATTGATAAAACAATATAAAAACCTCGATCAAC
This sequence comes from Bacteroidota bacterium, assembly GCA_018969455.1. Lineage (GTDB taxonomy): Bacteria > Bacteroidota > Bacteroidia > Chitinophagales > Saprospiraceae > M3007. The sequence continues at coordinate 1,920 of JAGWYI010000279.1, forward strand.
CAAACCTGACGAGCAATTCAGAGCCGGCGCGTGCCAACGCACTGCTCTTATACAATGAAGGAACCGATCAGGATGGCGCCGATTTGTTGGCAAAACATTTGCGTTCCATCAATCTGCAGGTGTTTACCATGAAAGATGCTGTTGGAAAGGGGGATTTGGTGCAGTGGGCACTGGGCATGATCAGCCAATGTCAGGTAATTCTTCCGCTTTTAAGTGTAGATTTCTTCGACGAAAATGCCAACCCGATTGCGGCTATCCTTACCGATTTGATTGCACGCCACAACCCGCGCCAACAATTGCTTGTAATGCCCATTTTGCTTAAAGCGGTTAATCTTAGCCCCAATCTGGAAAATCTGGATATGCTGCGTCCAATCGATCGGGTTCCGTTGTTAGGCGCTGGCCAGGAGTTGAAGTATCTTCCTGAAATTATCGATGGATTGAAACGTTATGTAGATAAATTGCCCCGCAAATGATCACGCCCACCGCCAAACTCCCTCGCCGATACCCGGGCCTCAAACCGTTTGAGCGTGCCCAGCAAGGTGTATTTCACGGCCGAGAAGCGGATATTGAACGCCTCTCTAACCTGGTTTTGCGCGAACGATTGGTGGTGCTTTTTTCTAAATCAGGCATCGGTAAAACGTCACTCCTGCAAGCAGGGGTTGGACCTAAACTGGAACGCCAGGATTTCGCACCCATATTTTTGAGGGCCGATAAAACCGACCGACCCCTGGTTGAAACGTTTCAGGCTGTCATTCAAGGCAGTAGCCTCTTGCGAGGACACGATAATACAGCATACACTGCCGATATTCAAAGCTCTCTGTGGGAATTGATGAAGCGCTGCGAATTCGACCTCAATGGACTTCCCGCTACGCCCGTACTTGTTTTCGATCAGTTTGAAGAGGTGTTTACCCTCGCACACAACGATGCCAGCCGGCAGGAATTCCTGACGCAACTGGCCGATCTGGTGAATGAAACCATGCCCGAAAATACCCGCGAATACCTCCTGTCGCATTACAAACAATCGCAAAATGAGGTTTCGGTAGACTGGATGCAATGGTGGGAAACTCAACCCGATATTCGAATCATTCTTTCCATCCGCTCCGATTTTTTACATTACATCGATCAAATGAGTGCGCTTATCCCCGGAATTCTGCGCAACAGATATCAATTGCAAGCGCTTAGCCGGGAAAATGCACAAATTGCAATCGAAAAACCCGCAGCAGCACCAGGCGCCTACGCCAGCCCGGTTTTTCAATACAACCCAACTGCCCTCCTGGAAATCATCAATTTCCTGGCCGGCCAAAATGTTGCCGACCCCGACCCACTCGAAACTCAATCTACCCGACTGCGCAATGAAGTGGAAACGGTTAACCTCCAAATCGTTTGCCAAGACATTGAAGAACGAATTATAGACTATCAGAAACCCGCTAACTTCGAAGTTTTGCCCGAATTCTATGGCAAAACCGAAGGGTTAAAAGGATCCATCCGCAATTTTTACTTCAACCAAATCGAGGCGTTCCCCAAAGCCTATCAAGATCGAATTCAACTAAAAATGCAATCGGGGGAATCCATTAACCCGATCGACCAACAGCTGCGCGAACAAGCGCCCGAGGCTTTGCGCCTTATCGCTCAACGCCTCATCGAAGAAAACTTGGTTACCTCCGGCAACCGACGCAACAGTGTGGTGGATGATACTTTGCTCGATGTGTATAAGGTTAGTCCCGATTTCCTGGATACACTGGTAGATAAAAGTCGGCTGCTGCGCAAAGAACCTCGGCTCGATGATTTCTATTACGAAATCAGCCACGATACGCTTTTGCCGGCAATCATCGAATCGCGTGATAACCGCCGCCAATCCGAATTTGCCAATCAGGAAAAATTGGCCCTTGAAGCACAATTGGCTGATGCCGCTCAACGCCGACAAGAAATTGAAGCCGAATTGCGTGTCGCCCGACAAAATCGACGCATGGCCCGAATTGTAGCGCTGTCTTCTATCGGTATTTTGTTGGTCGTTGGCGCTTTTTCCCTCTGGATGGTGTATGACTACATCCGTTCTGTAAAAGAAGAATTGCGCGATACCGAACAAAATGTACAATACGAACTCTTTGATGCAGCCATTCCCGCATATGATAAAATGATTGGAAACGGTCGCCGAAATTGGGTGCTCACCCATTTTACCAACAAAAATATCGAATCTGAACTCGCCAAAGTAAAACGACTCCAAAACGTTTATCGAAGCATCACCGATAGCATGCAACTGGGCGATGAGCGCTTTTTTCGTCAAAAAGACTATGCCGGCGCGCTCTGTACCTACCACAGGGCTTTCGATAGCATCCTCTTGTACCGACAACTCAATTTGGAACTCTCCCTGCCTGGCCAAAACCTGCTCATCGATTCCAACTACATCGTGAAAAAACACATCACGGCCGAACAACGCATTGCCAGTGCCCTCCAAATTTTAATTACTCAGTTTAAAGTGGCACAAAGGGACTTCGAAACCTTCAAAGAGGCCAATGCCTGGAACCTGGCTGCTCAAAAACTCCTTAAAATGAAACGGTTGCTGCCCAGTAACCCGCTCGACAAACAAGCCCTGGTGCAAGAATTGAAACTCAACGAAGAACCTGAAAAATTTGTGCTAAAAGAACTACAACGCTGCTCTTTGCAACTCAATCTCCGAAATATCCGACTTCCTGAAGACTAGCGTTTCCCGATTTTATTCGCTATATTTTACACCGCCAGATTTTGTGCATAACGATCTTTATAAACCATTATAAATCAGCGAAATCCATCCTTATTTTTCCACAAAATCCGGCGAATCCTGGTATAAATTCTATTCATTATATCCTTGTAAAATGAAATTTGGTTTGAGGGCCTGTTTATACTGTTTATAAAAACTATCTTTGCTTACCCAAATGCAATAAACATATCCTACAAATCCTCTGGTAACAGAGGGCAATCAACTACTGCCATGGTCAAAATTCTCGTCAATGACGGCATCCATCCAGATGGCCGGCTACTGCTCGAAGAAGCCAATTATTTTGTAGACGAAGAACGCATATCCCAGGAAGAACTCGCCAGCCGGATCGGTGAGTACGATGTCCTGATCGTTCGCAGCGCCACAAAAGTTACTAAAGCAATCATCGACGCCGGTAAAAACCTGAAGGTCATCGCACGTGGCGGTGTAGGACTGGATAACATCGATGTGGCACATGCCGAAAGCAAAGGCATTATGGTGTTTAATACGCCCAAAGCATCCTCCCGCGCTGTCGCTGAACTCGCCATTGCCCACTTGTTCTCCCTTGCCCGAATGCTCCACCGCAGCAATCGCGAACTCGCCGCCGGTCAGGATTTTAAAAAATTGAAAAAAGCCTACGAAACCGGTTTCCAAATCCGAAATAAAACGCTCGGTATCATCGGATTCGGTCGAATAGGCCAGGAAGTTGCCAAAATCGCCCTCGGCATCGGGATGTCTGTTAAAGCCCATGATCCATTCGTGCAAGAAGCCGATATCAGCATCTTGTTGAATGATTACCCGGATTTGAAATACTCTGTGCGCGTACAAACCGAATCACTGGATAAAGTTTACAAAGATTCCGACTTCATCACCTTTCACATCCCGGGCGTAGACAAACCGCTCGTGACTGCTGAAGATTTTGCCAAAATGAAAGCGGGCGTGTTCTTGATCAATACCGCCCGCGGGGGGGTAATTGATGAAGACGCTCTGCTCGAAGCCCTCAACAATGGAAGAGTGGCAGGAGCCGGCCTCGATGTGTTTGAAAATGAACCCACTCCTAAAGAAACACTGCTCAAACATCCGCTGGTATCCTGCACACCTCACATCGGCGCAAGTACCGTGGAAGCACAAAGCTACATCGGGATGGAACTGGCAGATAAAATCATTACCTTTTTTGGCGATCACCAATAGGAAATGATCAAAATAAACTGGGTGGTATTAAAAGTCAATTGCGGAACTTTTTGGAGCAATCACGCCAAATAAAATTTTGACCTAATGAGCGAAGGGGGCGCTCCAAGCGACCCCTTCGCT
>JAGWYI010000280.1 GCA_018969455.1 Bacteroidota bacterium
TTTCCTGCATTTGGCACGAAATGCGGGGATGAAAACGCTTTACCACATCAGAAAATACCGAACCAATCCAAACAAATGCTGAAACACATCCTGTTCGACAATGACGGCACCATCGTCGATTCTGAAATCATTGCCATTCGAAGTACGCTGCAACTGCTCCGGGAGCACGGACTGACGCTCGATGAAAAGGCGTACAGCAAACGTTTTCCGGGCTTGCTGGAGCGCGACATCCTGGCCATCCTGGAACGGGAACACGGGTTGGTGGTTGGTCCCGATTACTTCACGCGCCTGCGCCACATGCACCAGGAGGGTTTCAAACAACATTTGCGCGCCATTCCGGGAATGACCAGCCTGTTCCGCGCCATTCAAACGCCCAAAAGCATGGTGTCGAACGGCAGCGTGCGGCATGTGGAAGCTTGCCTACGCCGCGTGCGCCTGCGCAACGCGCTCGATGGCCGCATTTTTTCGGCCGAACACGTCGAAAACCCCAAGCCGCACCCCGATGTGTACCATTTTGCCCTCCATCAATTGGGGATAAAGGCCCACGAAACCGTGGTGGTAGAAGACAGCCCCACCGGGGTGGAAGCCGCCAAAAAGGCTGGCATTCAGGTGGTTGGATTCCTGGGCGCTGCACACATCCACGACGGACACGAAGAAAAATTGCGCGAACGCGGCGCCGATTTCATTGCTGAAAATGCCCGGGCGCTGCAAAGCATCTTTTTAAGTCTGGGCGCCGACATCCGCAGTTGAGATAGAGTCATCCCACTGCCATTTTCTCCACATGAAAATGCACGGACAATTTCATGACAATTCTGTGACACAATTTCTCAAACGGGTTCCGTTCTTTGCCGGAGTTTTCATTTGGTTTTTTGGGGTTTATTAGCCGCTGGTGTACGCAAGTATTACCGGCGGCTTTGTTTATGTTTTATTCCGAATCAATGCGCGCTCACCGAAAAGCGCTTTTTTTCCAGTCCGACACCGGTGATGGTTAATGACGTCCAGCGTTTGGGCAAACGGGTTTTCAATTGCTGGATGCCAGTGTCGGTGATGTCCAAACCGCCAAAACCCATCAAAGTGGCCTGCAAAAAGCCGCCTGCGCCGGTAGCGAAGTAGGGATTGGTACCTCCTGCCGTTTCCGACAGCACGCCAAAGGGCGGAACCTGGTTGGGTTGATAGCTTTTTAGCCACAAATCATAGGCGCGTTCGGCATCGCCCGTGCGGGCAGCCGATACGGTTAAAATGGCGTTTCCCATGGCTGGTCCGTCGGGCGCCATGCGCGGCTGGTAGTAATCCAGGTCCTTTTTTACCTGCACTGGGTCGGTGATCACTTTCAAAGGATAGGCCAGGAGGTTCACATCGGCCTGTTTGATCGTTTCGCCCTTGTAGGTTGCATTTTCTCTGGTAACGCCATCGGGAAATTTCAGGATAGGAATGTTGCGCGCGACTTCCATCCAGTCGGGATCCGGGGTGAGGCCCAGTTCCTGAGCTGCGGAGGTGGCATATCCCAATACGGTTTTAGCCATTCCGTTGGTAAAGGCATTGTTGTCGATGTTTTCCTGCCATTCATTTGCACCAATCACATTGATGATGTCGAATTGGCCCGGACCATTTCGGTCGACCCGGCTTGCCCAGAAATCGGCGATTTCTTTCAGCATGGGCCAACCGCGTTCCCGCAGCCATACTTTATCTTTGGTAACTAAATAGTATTGCCAGGCTGCCCAACCCACGCAACCGGTAATATGGTGCTGAAATGGTCCGGTAAGCGCCCACACAGGGGTCTCTTCCTGGCCGGTGGTGGTGCTTTCCCAGGGGTACATGGCGCCTTTGTAGCCGTGTGAAAATGCGTTTTGTTTGGCCTGCTCCAGCAAATTGTATCGAAATTCGAGCAAAGAATGCGCAATTTCGGGGTGTAAAACCAACAAAGGCGGGTACATCCAGAGCTCGGTGTCCCAAAATACGTGGCCATTGTAGCCCAGGCCCGACAAACCCATTGGTGACAAGCTGAGCGCCGTGCCCGCGCGCGCAAAAGAATACAAATGGTACAGGGCCGAATGCACATCGCGCGTGGCGGCAACATCGCCTTCTATCTGCACATCGGAGCGCCAGAGTTCCTGCCAGGCAGCGCGGTGTCGGCTGAGCAGGCGCTCGGTACGTTCCAGGGCGGCATAAATGGTGAGTCGTTCAGCTTCGTTGTGGGCATCCACGGTGTGGGCGCTTGAAATAATGGAGCCCACCACCGCAAATCGGTAGGTTTCCCCGGCTTTCAATTTTTTATAAAATTTGAGCAAGTGCATGTTGTAGTCCCAGTCCTCATGGATCAGGGCGGGTTCGGCGCCATGGGGCTCTTCGAAGATGAAGGCATTGCTGGCCGCTACGGTGTATTTGCCGCTCGGACTTTTGCCTACGGAGGTCAAAAGCGGAATGAGCACATGAGGGCGGTCGATTTGGGCGTAATAGTTGCGCACATCCTGCAGCATTTCGGGCGCTTCGATGACCGACATGGGTGTGATGGTAACGTCTTTCAGGGCCTTTATTTCCACGATGCTGAGGGCGCAATAGGGAAGGTGTCGCAAGGCCATTACCGAATGTTTCATTTCTAATTTGTCGTCCACCGTGAAAGTTGTGGTGAGTTCGGCCTGCTGCATATCAAGGCTTTGGCGGTAGTTGCGGATGTCTTTCCGGCTTATGCGGCGCCCGTCGACATCGAGGTTCATGTTGACAAAATTAAAGCCTTTCAGGATGTTGCTCACGCGCCCGCGCAGGTAGTTGTCGTAAGCGCCGTTGAGCACCACGTCTTTCACTTTCATGGGTTCGGGCGAGGATACCAGGCCGATCATGCCATTGGCCACGGTGATGCCGTAGTAATGGGCGGGGTCAATTTGATTGGCGGTAATATGCCAGGCATCGTCGTTTTGGCTGTACAGGGCGCTGTGGAGGAGCAAAAATGCAAATAAGGGAAACAGTTGTTTGCGCATCATTTTTTACAATTTTGGGCTAAAATTAGGTTTTTAGTTGAAATTAAATATTTGTATACCGCTCTCAGGCAGATGTATATTTTTTAATTTAAAATAAAAAAGCCGCCCCGGGTATGCGGAGCGGCTTTTTTTATCCATTTATTCTTATTTTGAACTCCATTTAATGGTGCAGCCAATGGCGCGTGTATTGGTAAGGGGTACATCTTTGCCCTGAATCAGGGCGTCCACGGCATTTTCGAGGTATTTTACTTTCACCAGCGTGGGGTTTTCGGCATCGTCGTCGATGGCGCCGATGTAGCGCACGGTTTTGCTGCCGTCGAGCAGGAACACATGCGGGGTGCGGGTAGCGCCGTAGGTGCGCGCGGTTTCCTGCGTTTCATCGTACAGGTATTCGAAGGGATAATTTTTGGCAGTTGCGCGTTCCTTCATTTTTTCGTAGCTGTCATCGGGCGAGATATTGGCATCGTTGGGGTTGATGGCGATTACCGGAAAGCCCTGCGCGGCATATTTTTTGTGCAAATCGATGATGCGCTGTTCGTAGGCCTGCGCGTAGGGGCAATGGTTGCAGGTGAATACCACAATGTAACCTTTGGCATTCGGGATGCTGGCGAGGGAAACCTTTTTCCCCGACAGGTTTTTAAGGGAAAAATCGGCGGCTTTATCGCCCACCGTGTAGCCTTCCGGTGCAACAGTGCGGAAAGAATAGGCCACAGCAACGAGTGCCAGTGAAAGGAGGAGCAATGTTTTTTTCATGATGAATTTTTTATTTAAAAATGAATTTTTACTTCCAAAGCGATAAAACGGTTGCTTCCAGTTCATTTCCCTCGAATTTTTTCTCATAAAAACGGAAAATGTCTTTCGAGTGGCACACCATCATGGTGCCGGGCAGGGCGCCCGACCAGCTGGTACTTACCAGATCCACCCAGGTGTTGGGGTCTTTTTCGTCGAGGTATACCACGAGGCCTTCCAGGTGTTTTTGCGCGATAAATGGTATTACCTTGGATTCGATGTCGCGCTTGAAATCACAATCCACCAATATCACCCTGACCTTTTTATGGGCGTATTTCTGGTGTAATTCCAAAAAAGAGGGTATTTCAGCCACACATGGGCTACACCAGCTTGCCCAGAAATTGATGACATACAGGGTGTCGTTGTGGGCATTTTTCCAGGTATAAAGTTGATCCCCTTTGATAGACGGCAGGTTTTGACCGTAGGCCGAGAGATTTAACAGGAAACAAAAGCAAAACAGGGTATGGCGCATAGTGTGGTGTATTTAAAGTAGAAACGCATAAATAAAAAAAGTGTTGGAATGTCGGGTTCAAATTTGTAAAATCTCGATAAAATTGAAAAAAACAGAACTCTTTGTGCTTCGGCTTGTTTGGTTTGGCGAATAAAAAAATTGCTTATGGCTGTTGTTTTGCTTGCCGGGGGGACCGGTCTCATCGGGGCGCGTTTGCAGGACATGCTGCGGGAGCGCGGACATGCTGTGCGGGTGCTTACCCGGAAACCTCAACATCCGGATCAATACGCCTGGGATCCGGCGCGGGGATTTTTGCAATCCGATGCGCTGGATGGCGTGGATGTAGTAATCAATCTGGCGGGCGCGGGTATTGCCGACAAGCGCTGGTCGGCAGCCCGAAAAAAGGAACTGATTGACAGCCGGGTACAAAGCGCGGAATTGCTGATGCGAGCCATGGCCGGGCGCAGTAACCGGCCAAAGGCTTATCTGTCGGCTTCCGCTATCGGGTATTACGGCAACAGCGGGGAGGCCTGGATGTCGGAAGATACGCCGCCGGTGGATGATTCTTTTATGGTGGCATGTTGCCGGATGTGGGAGGCCGCTGCAAATGAGGCGCAAGGCCAAGAGATCCGAAGTGCAAATGAGGCGCAAGGCCAAGAGATCCGAAGTGCAAATGAGGCGCAAGGCCAAGAGATCCGAAATGCAAATGAGGCGCAAGGCCAAGAGATCCGAAGTGCAAATGAGGCGCAAGGCCTCAGGGTACTGATTTTGCGGATCGGCGTGGTGATGGCGCGGGATGGGGGCGCTTTGCCGGAGCTGGCGCGTCCGGTTCGCTTTGGGCTGGGCGCTTATTTCGGGAATGGATCGGCCTGGTATTCCTGGATACATATAGAAGATGTGTGTCGGATGTTCGTGTGGGCCCTTGAAAATGAATCGGTTTCTGGTGTTTTTAATGCAGTGGCGCCCGCGCCGGCCCGCAACCGGGATCTGGTGAAGGCCATTGCACGCGCCATGCGACGTTGGGTAATATTGGCGCCTGCGCCGTCGTTTGTTTTGCGCCTGATGTTGGGCGAAATGTCGGCGGTGGTGTTGAACAGCAACCGGGTTTCGGCGGCCAAGGCGCTGGAGGCGGGATTTGAGTTTGCGCATCCGGAATTGCAGGAGGCCCTGGATTCCATTTATCGGTGAGGTTCCAGCGGGGATGTTGGTAAGTACGGGTGACGTCGGAGAGGTCCCCCTATATGAATGTGGATAAATACCGCGGATTTTCGAGCCGCTTCCATTTCTATTAATGTTGGTAAATAAGGGGGACGTCGGAGAGGTCCATTTGTAAAAGACTCATTAACAGATTAATGTAAAAATATTTAATTTGTAAGAAATGTTGGTAAGTCAATATTTGTCTTTGTTGGTAATTGACTTTGTTGAAATGTGGAAAAATCGATCCGAACATTCACCTGATCTCCACTTTGTAAAGTCTATCACTACCAAGGCCTGATTTGCCAACACTTGATGCTTTTAGATTTCGCCTGATCTCCACTTTGTAAAGTCTATCTCTACCAAGGCCTGATTTGCCAACACTTGATGCTTTTAGATTTCACCTGATCTCCACTTTGTAAAGTCTATCTCTACCCTTTAAAAAAAACCGGCCCGAGATTTCCTCGAGCCGGTTAGAAAACGTTACCAATCTGTAATCGCTGTTGGTTAGCGGTCTTCCTTTCCGCGTAACTTTCAGTTTTTTTTGTGGAGGG
>JAGWYI010000281.1 GCA_018969455.1 Bacteroidota bacterium
GATGGATATTCAAATGCCCGAACTCGATGGCTATGCAGCAACCCATCTAATACGCCATAAACTGGGCATTAAAATACCCATTATTGCCATGACGGCACATGCGCTCTCAGGCGAACGCGAAAAATGCCTCCACATCGGGATGAACGATTATTTGGCCAAACCCATTCGAGAACAAGATTTACGCCAGGCTCTTGCGCGTTTGGCGCCTTTTCATGCAATAGGTTCCCTACTCGACATCGATGCACAATACCTTTCGGAAACAACCGCCGGGAATCGGGCCTATCAGAAAGAATTGGCCCAGATTTTTTTGGAACAGGCCCCTAAAGACCTCGAGGCCATCAACCTTGCGCTGGCTCATTCCGATTGGGCTGCTGCAGCCAAAGCAGCCCATAATATGAAAAGTACTGTAGGCTACATGGGCTTTGCCCATAACATTGGCCGACAACTTGCCGATTTTGAACATGCCTGCCGGGGCGACCAAACAGCGCCTGTTTTACTCCACAAATTACAATTGATCAAAAGTACAGTGGAACAAGCCAAACAAGTTGTACAGCGTACGCTCCTGTCATAAAAATGGCTTTTAACCCCGTCGATGGGTAGAATTCCTCCACTTTTAAGGCTATTATGCCTTGTTCTGGACGATGTGCCCTACAATAACATCCTATAATGCCAACGGGTTATTCGCAAAGCATCAGGTATTCCAGTAGGCGGTATATCCTGAACGCCGCCTGAAAGAAAGCATGTAATATTGCAAAATACATTGGATTTCAATGATTTAGGTCGGGCCCGGATGCAATGGAGCGGGTACAGTCTTTCCAACTCATTTATTAGAAATGGGCGTACAGGCAGCGCTTGGCCGCTTTACCGATAGTTTCGCCTGACCCACCGAAACGATGGCCTGAGGATGTTCTGAAAAGCCTAGATTTGAATAAAAACAGATTGATCATGGCTTTACATATTTCAAAAAATCAGGTAAAGGGTGGACTGCTTTTCTTGTTCAGCATTGCCATATTGTGGGCAGGCATCCATTTTTTCAAAGAAGAAGGCGTCCAAATGCTTCAATTGCAGGGAGTATTTGAAAAAACCGATCGCGCCTGGCTGTTTTTAGGCTTGATTCTGGTTTTTTCCTATGTGGGCTTACATGCCTGGATGTACCAATTGTCCTTTCAGGCACTTGGGGCGAAGCCGGCATTTGCTGCCATGATGCGGCTGTATTTAAAGCGCAATTTCCTGAGCGTATTTTTGCCGGCAGGGTTTATTTCCAGCCAGACCTTTTTTAGCAAACAAACGGCGCGTTCAGCGGGAGTGTCAGAACAGGATGTATGGTCAGCTTCTGGAATATTTTCTGTTGCTGCATTGTTGTCAATGGTAGTTGTGGTGGCCCCGGCCTTAGGTTGGCTGTTGGGCCGCCAGATTTTACCGGGCGGGGCCGCTGCGGCCTTTGGGTTGTTTAGTTTAATATTGCTTGTATTAGCGGCTTTTTTATTGAATTTGGCCCGCAGGGGCAGGATTTATCAATGGTTGGCGGTAAAATACCCGGTTATTACGGGTCGATTGGATGGTTTAAATTGGCAGCGTTTTGATGGTCGGTATTTTATATATGCAGTGCTGGCATCCTGTCTGGTAGAGATTGTTGGCATATTCCATGTATGGCTTTCGGTAAAAGCCGTAGGGGGTACTCCGAGTTGGGAGATGGCCTTTGCTGGTTATTTGGCAGTATTGGTGGTGTTAATGACAGCGCCTTTGTTGCGAGGTATTGGAGCCGTAGAGGCCTTGCTTGCATGGGTATTGATGCATTTGGGAATAGATACATTAACCGCGGTAGCGGCAGCCTTATTATTTCGTTTTTTTGAGTTTTGGTTGGTACTGATGCTTTCCATACCGGCCTTTTTGTTCCGCCCGGGTAATTTGTTCTTACGTCTTGCGCCATCGGTCTTGTTGTTTTTGTTGGGAGGTATAGGCATCGTATCGGGCTTGACACCATCCATACCCGAGCGGGCTGGAGTATTGGGTGATTATTTGCCTTTGGAGGCCATTCATGCTTCTGCGGCATTGTCGGTTACGGTAGGCTTTTTGTTAATGGGCGCCTCGTTTTATTTATATCGTGGTTTGCGCAGTGCGTGGTGGTTTGCGCTGATAATGAGTATAATTGCGCTGCTGAGCCACCTGGTAAAAGGATTCGATTACGAAGAGGCCAGTTGGGCGTTGCTTACCTTGAGCGCTTTGGTGTACCAGCATCGGGAGTATCATGTAAAAACCGATATAGGATGGCTTCAAAGGTTGTGGGGGCCGGTTTTAATTATGGCCGGGAGCAGCTTGTTGTTGGGGACACTGGGCTTTTACCTGTTGCAGCATCCACACTTTGGGGCTGATTTTGGCTGGAAACAATCCTTTTTGTTGGCATTGCAGAGTTTTATACTCCTTGAACCGGCCAGTTTGCAGGCGCTTACTCCATTTGGGAGCGAGTTTTTGGGATTAATTCACTTATTGGGAGGATTAAGTTTGTTGGTTTTAGCATACGCATTATTTCGCCCCTTATTGCCCTATGTTGGAGATGCAACATTGGACCGTGAAAAAGCAATCCATTTAGTAGAGCAGTATGGTAATTCGGCGCTTGATTATTTCAAAACATATCCCGATAAACAATTTTATTTTCCGAGAAACGGGCAGTCGTTTGTTTCTTACAAAAGCACGGCGCGCTATGCCTTGGCACTTGAAAATCCGGTTGCTCCCAATGAGCAATTGCTGCGCGACAGTGTACTTGAATTTGATGGATTTTGCCGCAGAAATGGATTGCGCAGCATCTATTTTCGGATTCCGGAGGCATCGGCGCCGTTGTATCGATCGATGGGAAAATCCTTATTGCCTTTGGGCCAGGAAGCGATTTTAAATTTAGCGCATTTTAGTTTGGAAGGCAAGGAGCGCAAAGCTTTACGGAACGCCTTGCACAAAATGGAACGTGAAAACTATGTGTTTGTGGTGCATGAGGCGCCACAGAACAGCCGTTTGTTGCAGCAATTGCGTGCAGTGAGCGACGATTGGCTTCGGATGTTGCATCGAAATGAATTGAGCTTCTCTCAAGGCGTATTTGATGAGTCGCAATTGCGCGATCAAACCATTCTCACAGTAGAAAATGCAGACGGAAAAATCATGGCTTTCCTCAACCTGATTCCCGGCGCCCATGCTGAAGAAGGCAATTTCGATTTGATGCGTCGAACCAGCGATGCCCCGACTGGGACCATGGATTTTTTATACACCCATCTATTTCAGCATTTAAAAGACAAAGGATTCTCCCAATGTAATTTAGGGTTAGTTCCCATGTCGGGCCTCGATAGTCCGAGCACATTGTCAGAAAACCTGATGAAACTGGCCTACGAACGTGTTCCGCGGTTTTCGGCTTATAAGTCGCTGCGTTTTTTTAAGGAAAAATTCAATCCGGTTTGGGAAACCAAATACATTGCTTACGACAACCAATTGGATTTGATGAATTTGCCCATTATGCTCGACCAGGTGGTGCGGAATGGATAAATTCCAGGCGGCGACTGTAAAAACAGGCGCCGCCTGAATTTAATAGGAAAAGGCAAAAACGTCCTTGTCGACATTTCAAGCGGCGTTCAGGATATCATCCCCAGGCGCGGTCTCCTTTTTTGTAATCAATGGTTTCATAGCGGCCGGGCACCTCCAGGAATCGCAAGGCCTTGGTTGCACCGATTTCGGAGGTAAAATAGCCCCAAAGCACCAGATCTTTGATGGTACGGAAATAATGAGCGGGCTCTTCGGCTTTTTTGGATTTCATGAATGCTTTTTGTTCGGCATCCAGTTGAACCAAAAAATCATGACGTGCCGTTTTTGCGCATTTTACGAATGATTTGCCCTTGTTTTTGGTGCAGTTTGCCTCCAGGGTGGCGAGACCCTCCAGAAAGCGTTTTTGATCGGCGGGTTCGTAGCAATCACTTACGATAACGGCGATGAATTCGCCGGTTTTGGCCGCTTTTGCACCCGGAGTATCGGTTGCAGGGATAATGGTTTCGGCAATTTCATTGAGCAATTTGACTTGGGCCTTACTAAAAAGGCCAATACCATCGGCGGCATCCAGGTCGGTAATATGATCCCAGTCTATGTTTTTTGCCAGCAGGCTGTCGGCTCCGAGCAGGGTTCCGCCGATCAGCAAGCTCATGCGTTGGAGTGCTTCTCTTCTTTGCATGAAAAATAGTTTAAAGGTTGCCTTTTTTAAGTTCTTCCACAGCGTAATTGGCGGCGCGGGCCGTGAGTGCCATGTAGGTAAGTGACGGATTTTGGCAGGCTGCCGAGGTCATGCAAGAGCCGTCGGTTACAAACACGTTGGGCGCATCGTGCATTTGGTTCCAGCGGTTAAGTACCGAATCTTTGGGGCTGTTGCCCATGCGTGCGGTACCCATTTCGTGGATGGCCATGCCTGGATAGGATCCGTTGTCGAAGGTTTTGACATTTTTAACACCGGCTGCTTCCAACATTTCGGCTGCATCGGCGATCATATCCTTGCGCATACGCATTTCATTGTCTTTCAATTCGCAGTCGATTGCAAGAACCGCTTGGCCCCATTTATCTTTTTTCGATTTGTCGAGGGTAACCTGATTTTCCTGATAGGGCAGCATTTCCCCGAATCCGGTGATTCCGATGGTCCAGGAACCGGGTTCCACAAGAATTTCCTTGAGTTCGGCGCCAATGCTGAGTTCGGCTACATCCCGGCTCCATCCCTGACGGCTTGCGCCGCCTTGATACCCAAATCCGCGCAGGTAATCGCGTTTGTCGCCAAACAGGTTTCGGTAGCGCGGAATGTAAATTCCGTTGGCCCGGCGTCCGATGTAGTATTTGTCCTCAAACCCTTCCACGAGGCCATTGGCGCCGCAGCGGAAATGGTGGTCCATCAAATTGCGTCCGAGCTGGCCGCTGGAATTGCCAATGCCGCCTTGCTGATCGGCCGAGTTAAGCAGAATAAAGGTAGAACCCAGGGTGGATCCACACACAAAAATCACCTTGGCCTCATATTCAATGGTTTGATTGGTCTCTGCATCAATAACCAGTACGCCCCGGGCACGTTTCTTGTTTTTGTCGTACAAAATCTGGTTCACGATGGAAAACGGCCGCAAGGTAAGGTTCCCGGTGGCTACTGCGGCAGGCAGGGTGGCCGATTGGGTGCTGAAATAGGCGCCATACGGGCAACCTCGGCTGCAGCGGTCGCGGAACTGACAAGAGGCCCGGCCATTGTGCGGCACGGTGAGGTTGGCCGTGCGGCCAATAATCATGGCACGCTGCCCTTTGTAGTGTTTTTTGATGCGTGCGGCGACTTCTTTTTCCACGATGTTCATATTCATCGGGGGTAAAAACTGCCCGTCGGGCAATTGGGCCAGGCCTTCTACCGATCCACTGATGCCTGCAAACTGCTCCACATAATCGTACCAGGGGGCAATGTCTTTGTATCGGATCGGCCAATCGATGGAAATGCCCTCTTTGGCATTGCCTTCAAAATCAAAATCACTCCAGCGGTAGCTTTGACGGCCCCACATTAAGGATTTTCCACCTACATGAAAGCCTCGATACCAATCGAATCGTTTGATTTCGGTGTAAGGGCAGTCCAGGTCATTCACCCACCAGTCGGGTTTAAACTCACTGTAAGGGTAATCGCGTTTTTGCACCGGGTGGGTCGCTTTCATTTCGTTGGTAATGCGGCCCCGGTGCGGGAATTCCCAGGTTTGTTTGGTGGCAGTGTCGTAATCGGTCACGTGTTTCACATCTTTCCCACGCTCCAACAACAGGGTTTTTAGCCCTTTTTCTGTCAGTTCTTTGGCCGCCCAGCCGCCGGAAATACCGGAGCCGACGACAATCGCATCGTACTTTTCAGCCATGTTATAATTTTTGCTTGTTGTTTGTTAAATATCACAGATCTGCACCGCTTTTTGGAGGGATGCCAGCTTGTCGGA
>JAGWYI010000282.1 GCA_018969455.1 Bacteroidota bacterium
TCCTTTATTGAACCAAAGTTTTGAATACTGAAATTTAGAATCATTTTTATCTTAAATTTTGCAACCTACATGCAAATATACAGACAAAAGTTAAAAATAAATTTATTTTTTGATTAAAAATTGAAATACATTTACAATTATGAAGAAATTGAAGCCGTTTTATCCTACTTTATTGACCTCTTTTTGAATAACCTGAATTAATGTCGCCCCTGTACTCCGCCTCATTCCGCTCCATTTGCGTAATGTGTCGCTGTGCATGCTGACTCAAAAAATAGATGTATTGATAAACGTCTATTTTACCTAAACCATTGACGGTCATGGTCGTTTTGGCCAAAATTCCCGCTCCGTTCTTGAGTTTCTCCAACCATTCCAGGCAGCGATCTCTTTGCTCTAATATGGATTGATGTATTTCGGTCAGCGATGTTGCGCCTTGGGGTACCATGTGTTCGGGTCGCATCCAGTCAAAAGATTTATGCAGCCCGATTTCCGTCAGTTTGTCATGTTCGAAATGGTAATTTTTCAACATATCCTCAAGGTCTGCATGCCCGGCTTTTTTCAGGGCTTTGTTTCCGCCTTTATCAATCAATTTCAGGAGAAAATGGCTGGTAAGTGCAATGTGTTCCAATATTTCATCGATCGTCCAGCCTCCATTTACAGGTCGGTACTGCCTCAATTCCAGGGGCTTATCAAACCAAAGCGCAATCGATTCCGTGGTTTTGGTCAGATGTTCTTTGATTAAATTCAGCGTTGTTTGAATCACAATTTGATTTGTTTCCATGTTTGTACGCGCCCCTTATTTTGGATTTGAATAAAATAAATTCCCGGAGGCATGGTATCCAGGTCGATCTGGAATTTTTTATCCACAGGAAATATTTCTTTCAGCACCATTCCTGTTACACTCAATACAGCTGCTTTGTCCAAAACAACATCAGAAACCACTTGTATCTCATCAAAAGAAGGGTTGGGATATATCTTGATCAATGGGTCGTGCCGGGCCAATGCATCTGTTTGGGTCATCCTGCAATATTCTACGGGCAAACCAACCTCGCAACTTTCCATGTCTAAGAAACCCATATCCGGAAAATTGATCGGGATCCCCGCAACCACCTCATTATCAACAATCTCCAGAGGCAGCAATTTCCCGGGATACAAAGAATTGGCATCTCCAATACCCAACCATATTTTATTCTGAAACATCATCATTCCATATGCATTGATGGTGTTCAACGTTTTTTTAAGCGGGAATTTGCAATGTTGATACCCCGTACTGTCAATCACACGCAAGGTATCAGAAACCGGCCAGGATTTTCCTGTAAGCACCCAGGCCCTTTCAAGGCTGTCAACCACCAAATCGGCGCAGGTGTATTGCACATTTTTATAAATCAATTGCGGCTGATCGTGGCCGTTCAGGTGCCATAAATGACCACCCATGTAAAAAACGCTTTTGTTCCCTCCTCCGCAATGAATCAAATCCTCTTTTTCATCATCATGATAGCCATAATAAGCCCATCCGTCTTGGGCATAATAAAATACGCTGTCAAAAATCGGATTAACCAGGGTTCCTGTGTTGGAGATGATGCCGATGCTCCCGCCATACGGATATGGCGCCGGAAGGATGCTGTCGAGCACCTGGGGTGTATACACATTTGAAACCAGAATGGCATTGGAGGCGCGGCTTGTGACGTAAAAGTTGCCCTCGGCAGTGCAAGCATTGACGACTTTGGGGGTTAAGGAGGCGGCATTTTTAACCTTATGAATCGGTTTATACTGGTGCGCGGTAAAATCCTCCATAGAGATCAAATTCCGACGCAAGGAATCGAGCCGGTTGCTATTCTGGGAAAACAAAAGCAAGGGCAAAATGAAAACGACTAAAAAGAATACGGTTTTTTTCATGTGGTCTTTTTTAGTATTGAAACGATCCTTTGCATTTTTTAATTCTAAACCTGGGTTTAAACTGGGCTTTCAGGATGGAAGGATAAAAAAAATGATTTCCAGCGATATTTACCCAATTTTTCGCCAAATTTGTTCGCAATAGTACCTTTTTTGGACTTAAAAAAGAATGTTTGGTATTTTTAACCATAGTGCGCCAAAATAAAACAGACCTCTTTGCCCAAAAAATCAAATCATCCGGGCCAAAAGCCTTAAATCCGTACATTTACCCCAAACCTGTACCCTATGCATTTGATCTTCAAAATACTCGTTGCCCTGGTGGCGCTGGAACATTGTTACATCCTATGGCTTGAAATGTTTGGCTGGACCACCCGCGGGCCGAAAGTGTTCAAAACCTTGCCGCCCCATTTATTCGAACCAACCCGCGCCCTGGCAGCCAATCAGGGTCTTTACAACGGCTTTCTGGCTGCCGGTCTGTTTTGGTCGCTCCTGATTCAAACCGAACCCTGGTCGGGCAATGTGGCCTTGTTTTTCCTGTCCTGTGTGGCCATTGCCGGCATTTACGGCAGCATCACCGCCGATAAAAAGATATTCTGGATCCAGGGATTGTTGCCCCTCATCGCCATCATCGTGAAACTTCTTGGCAGTTGATTCTGAACGACCAGCATACCCATACCCGTTTTTTCTTCCACATGGCCTACCACGGCGCCAATTACCACGGCTGGCAGCGGCAGCCCGGCTGCATCAGCGTTCAGGAAACCCTGGAGACCGTACTGGCAAGCGTGTTGAAACAGGAAACACCCGTGTTTGGCTGCGGACGTACCGATGCAGGCGTTCACGCGATTCAGTACGTTTTTCACGCAGACCTGGTCTTTCCCGACAATTTTGACCTTATGCATCGGCTCAACCATGCGCTGCCACCCGACATGGTGCTGTTTTCGATACAGCCTGTTGCCGCGCGTGCGCATGCACGCTTCGATGCCACCCGTCGAACTTATGACTATTTTTTACATACAAATAAAAATCCGTTTTTGACGGGCAAAAGCGCGTTTTACCCGGATCGTAATTTGAACATACAATTGATGCACGAGGCGGTGCAGTTGTTGCCGCAATACACAGATTATTATGCCTTTTGCAAATCACCCAATCAGTTTGCGCATACGCTTTGCGCGGTTTATTCGGCCACTTTAACGGTAGATCCAGGTGGTGAACGCCTGCGTTTTCAAATATGCGCCAATCGATTTCTAAAAGGGATGATCCGGATCATCATGGGCCGTTTGTTGGAAGTGGGAACCGGAAAGTTGTCGGTTTCGGCGTTTGAGGCCCATTTGCGCGATAAAAAGCCCCCCAAAATGAAAACACCAACCTACCCGGAAGGTTTGTATTTGTCTAAAATTGAATATCCTTACCTGGAATTTCCGCAGCGCACGGATTTAGCCGCCGTATACCAGCACGATGAGGCGGGCTACTGGCGGAATGTCGGAAGCGAATGAGGCTGACTTCTTCCGGCATAGTATCCTATACCCTGACAGGCACATCCTGTTTGCGCCCTTGATTTTAACAAAAAATCACGACCTTGAGACCGTTTAGCCCCGCAACAAAGAAAATCGAATTGGTCCGTCCTTCCGAAAGATACTTCATTCATTCATCATCAAGTTGCAACAATGTTCCGCATTTACCTGTCTTTCACACTATTATATTTGACTCTTTTTTCTGCAAAACTCGCTGCGCAAGGGGGCGGATGCGTGTGCACCAACTGCCCGCAATTCATGCAGGATCTGTTTGTTGGCAGTTTTAACCTCAATGTGCAGGGCGCAACCAACGCCACACTCGGACAAAACGGTCAGGCGGTGTGCGGCGTGCATGTCACCTGGAATCATACGGCGATTTGCGACATTTCGATTTCGCTTACAGCGCCCAGCGGCCAAACGGTTACGCTTGTGGGTCCAATCGGGCAGTTTTGCACCAATATGGGCAATGTGGGCACCACCTGGGATGTTACTTTTGTGCCGTGCAATGGCATGGCTGCCCCTGATCCGGGTTTTGCCAATCAGTGGAACAACAACCAGTCCTGGGGGAGCAACAACAATTATTCCGGGAGCTATTTCCCTTATTCCGGCTGCCTGGAAAACCTTACGGGTCCGGTAAATGGCAACTGGGTACTCACGGTGGTGGACGGACAGGCACAGGACACGGGTAATTTGCTGAATTTTGAAGTTATATTCTGCGATCCAAGCGGAATAAACTGCCTTTCCTGCGCGGCCAATGCGGGCGTGCTTCCACAACCCGATGTGAAAGCCTGTCAGGGATCTTCCAGCCTGGCACTCAGCCTGCCGCCAGATTATCCTTCCCAATCTACCCAACCCCCCATTCCTGAGTATGCCTACACATACGTGATTGCCGGGCAAGGAGGCATCATTCAGGAAATTACACCCAGCCCCGACCTGAGCGGCTACCAGGCTGGTACCTATACCGTTTGTGGCATGTCGTATTATGCCAGCCAGGCCAATTTGATTCCAAATCCCAACGGCGTGCTTACCATTACCCAGTTGTCTAATCAATTGCACTCCAAATTCCCGCCATTTTGCGGAGATATCACCACCAACTGTGTAAATGTGACCATTATCCCCCTCTCGCCCGACCTTGAGGAAACGGAACACGTTTGCGCACCCGCCTGTTTTGAGTTTTATGGCAGCTTTTACTGCCTCACCGGCTCCTACACCAGTATCCAAACAGATGCCAACGGCTGCCCCTTTAACGCAACGCTGGATCTCACCGCATCCCAACCTACGTTTAAAACCATCAATGAGGTGGTCTGTGAGGGTCATTGCAGTGCAAACAGCAATTTTTACTACGCCTGCTCCACCGGAACCTACACCACCACCCTGATGAATGCTGCCGGATGCGACAGCACCCTGACCCTCAACCTGACGGTACTGAATCCGGTGGCCGCCATCCTGCCCCCCGCTTCGCTCTCATGCTCCCAATCAACTGTCACCCTTTACGGAACCAACTCCTCTACCGGCTCGGCCTATTCCTTTCAGTGGTTGGCCTCCAATGGCGGTCATTTAGTCGGACCTACCAACCAGATTATCGCTACCGCCGATGCGCCCGGCCTGTATCAATTGCGCGTTTGCCGTACCCAGGCAGGTGTTACCTGTTGCGATACCGCCGCAGTTACCGTTTCTTCCAGCGGAAATCTGCCCACCCAACCAAGCATTGTCGGCAGTGACAGCGTATGCCTCGGAAATGTATTAACCTATGCCGTTGCATCCGGCAACAGCAGCAACACTTACTCCTGGTCACTGCCCTCCGGCGGAACGCTGCTTTCCGGACAAGGAAACGACACCATTCAGGTGCGCTGGAACGCAATACCCGGTGGAAACATCTGTTGTGTGGCCTCCAACAGCTGCGGCGCCAGTCAGCCCGGCTGCCTGCCAGTTGTTGTTTCTCCGGCTCCCGATACGCCTTCCGTACAAGGACCGCTTACAGTGTGCACGGGCACGCAACACCTTTACACCGCCGACAGCATCGCCGGCGCAAAAGTGTACTTGTGGCAAATTACCGGCGGCAGCATTGTTTCCGGCGACAGCACCCGGAACATCGTCGTGCAATGGGCCGATACCGCGGCCAGTGCGCCCAAAGTGTGCCTCCGCGGCATCAACCAATGCGGGAATGGCCCCCAAATTTGCTTAGATGTGCTTGTTTCCCTCCAACCCCATGTTTTTGCCGGGATGGATACCGCGCTTTGCGGATTTCAGTGCAATCTCCACAGCACCTCCAACAATCCGGCAGCCAACGGGCATTGGCGTCTGGTTTCGGGTCCCGGGAATGCGATTTTTACCGACAGCACCAAGGCCGATGCGCAGGTAAAAGTGGCCACTGGCGGGACTTATCTGTTCGAATGGAAGGAAAGCGCCGGCGTCTGTTCTGATCAGGACAGTGTTCAGATTTCGTTTAATCCAATTCCGACGACCGGGCTGGCACAATACGCCTGCGATGCCGCCAACCAATTCTACACTGTGTCCTTCCCGGTGAACGGGGGCGCCCCACCCTTCGCTGCCGTA
>JAGWYI010000283.1 GCA_018969455.1 Bacteroidota bacterium
GAATACAAGCAAAAAATTGAGGAAACCTTCCAACTGGGAGGAGAACAACTTTTGTTACAAGGCGGACACCACCCCGATCTTGGTCTGGCTTTTTATGTAGACTTGTTCAAACAACTCAAAGACTTGTTTCCCAATCTGAAGTTGCATGCATTGGGGCCGCCGGAAATTGCCCACATTGCCAAACTGGATAATATGAGCCATTACGAGGTGCTCAAAGCGCTGAAAGAAGCAGGATTGGATTCCTTACCTGGCGCTGGCGCCGAAATTTTGAATGACCGTGTGCGCAGATTGATTTCCAAAGGCAAATGCGGGGGCGCCGAATGGCTGGATGTAATGCGCGCAGCCCATCAACTACACCTGACTACCTCGGCAACCATGATGTTTGGCCACATTGAAACCAATTACGAACGCATGGAGCACTTCGCCTGGATACGCCAGGTACAATCGGAAAAACCAGCGGATGCAAAAGGGTTTTTAGCTTTCATCCCATGGCCATTTCAGGATGAAGATACTATTTTACGAAAAATAAAACGCGCACGCAATGCCGTTACCGGCGACGAATATGTACGCATGATTGCCATGAGCCGGATTATGTTGCCCAATGTAGTGAACATCCAGGCTTCCTGGCTTACCGTAGGCAAACAGGTTGCACAGGTATGCCTGCACGCAGGCGCAAATGATTTTGGCAGCATCATGATTGAGGAAAATGTGGTATCGGCTGCTGGCGCTCGTTTCCGATTTACTGCCGATGGCATCCAGCAAGCCATTCGAGAGGCTGGCTATCTGCCGCAATTGCGCAACCAGCAATACGAATACCGAACACTGCCATCCAATATAATGCAGCAAACCCTTGATCATACCACCCTGATTGTCGATTAGTTTTTTAAATATTGTTTTTGCCAACTTTACATGGAAAATCAACTTGACGCAGGTTAGCCAATTTAGGGGTAAATACCAAAAAGTGGGCGGCAAAGATGCTTTGCCGCCCACTTGATTATTATCGGTAAACTGTAACATCGCCCGTTTTGTACCAATGAATTAACCTGCCACAATACCAAAAGTCTGTTTTTAACAACCACACAAATACGGCAGGATCCATAAGCCGGTCTTTCAAATTTCCATTCCATCCTTCATCGGCCGATTTTGTTTGAAAAACCATATTGCCCCAACGGTCAAATACTGACAGATTGTATTCCTGGACAATTACACCTGGAGCAAACAAAGGTTTAAATGCTTGATTTTGAACACTTTCCGCATCTGGACGAATGATATTTGGGAAAAAAGCGTACGAAAAGGCGCTATCTACATCTGCCCATTTAACTTCGGCATTTGCGCGCACCGTTTCACAAATGTTGCGTACCGCTACCCACACTGTTCCGACTTCCTGTGCCTGTGTGAAAGCCGTTTTGTCTCCATTCCACCATAGAATATCCATAGAATCAAGGTTTCCTTGCAATATGGGCCGCAATTGAACTGAGCTGCTGTCGCAAGCCAAAATTTGATCGTTTAATTTTACGACCAACGGTTCGATGGCGTCAACGGTAAAAGGCTTTCGGTAAGTACACCCAAATTGATCGCGAATCGTGAGCACATAGTTACCGGCATCCAGGTTTTGAAAAACCGGCTGTGTTTGATACGAATTCCCATCTGTAGAATACGCATAAGGCGCACTATTTCCCTCCAGATTATAGGCAACTGCAAGGCCTGTTGCTTTATTGCTGCAGGATGCCTGCGCTTGTATATCGTATACCAATCCGGGGTGCTCTTTTACCTCCAACGCAATTAAAGAATCACAACCCATATAGCCCTGATAATGGAAACTGTATCGGCCTGCAGGCAAGGACAAACCCAAAAAATCATATTTACTGCCCGGACATACACTTACCTCCGTACTGTCGGCAGAAACCGGGATACCTAGCACCTGTATGGTTACCAACGAGTCGCAACCCGTGTAAGATTTTAACGTAAATGTTTGAATCTGTCCAGGTTTTAACTGCGCCCCTTGATAATCATATACTTGATCGGGACAGATGTATACTTTTAATTGGTGCTGTGGTGTGGCATAAGCCTGTACCGAAATCGTAACCACAGAATCGCAGCCCGCTGCTGTTTTCAACGTAAAATCCTGGTTTTGGCCAGGTAATAACGTAACGCCTTCAAATGAATACGTTTCGTTGGGACAAACAATTACTTGCCTATACTCGTGTATGATCGGAAGCGCATTTACAATCCAGGTGACCAGGGAGTCGCAGCCATGAACCGATTGCAGGGTAAAGGTTTTGCTGCTACCCGATTGCAGGGTAACTCCCTGGTATGTTATCGTACTTCCTTCACAAATGGAAACGGTTTTGGTGCTTTGTTCCTGAGGATACCCCGACACGGATACCTGAACCAGAGAGTCGCAACCTTGCGGCGTTTTTAACATAAATGTTTGACTCGATCCAATTGCCAATTTCGTTCCATTGTAGTCATACATCGTTCCCGGACAAATCTTTACCTCCAGAGAATAGGTAGGCGCCGGCATTGAATTTACCTCAATGTGTACAATGGAATCGCAACCATGCACGGTTTGTAAAATGAAATCTTTGCTGGTGCCTGCAGGAATGGCTGTGTTTTGATACCAGTAGCTTCCTCCCGAACACAAATTAACCATTGTTGTATGCAATGCAGCCGGGTAAGCATGTACCCTCACCTGGATAACAGAATCGCAACCATTGGAGGCCGATGATACAAATGTTTTATCGCTGCCTGGCAGCAAAGAAATGCCTGCATAATTGAAGGTGTCATTCGGACAAACATATACGTCCAAATTACTGCTTTGAACCAGCAATGGAGTCACCTGAACGGTAAGCAGAGAATCGCATCCATGAATGGTTTGAAGAACAAAATTGCGGGATTCTCCTGGCAAAATACCAACACCCGCATAGGTATATACGCTGCCAACACAGGCCTGAACCTGTAAAGTATCCGCGAATTCAGGATAAGCATTTACATGTACCTTCACCAGCGAATCGCAACCGTTAAAGGCAGTAAAATGAAACGCTTGTACCTGGCCTGGCAGAAGCAGCGTGTTTTGGTAGGCATATTGCTCCGAATTACAGATCCAAACAGGTAAATTCAGATTCGCATTAGGTAGGGAAAGCACATTTAGTTGGACGATAGAATCACATCCGAATTCAGTTTTGTACATAAAATTGGCACTAACACCTGCCGGAACCAGGTTGTTTTGATAATTGTAGGCACTTCCTTCACAAGCTTTAACATTTAGTACACTCGAAATGGGCGTACAAATTACAGGTTGTACCAACAGATCAACCGCATCCTGGTCATCACAACCATAAAGGTGTACCTTGGCTTTGTTCGTTATGATTTTCCAACCCGGAGGCAAATTATTTTTATCCAATTCAACACTGTAATCAACCGATAGCACATCCAGGAATTGAAAAACCCCGTTATTTCCGCTTAGGGTATTGGCCAACAAGGTATCCGCACGCAACAGGCGAATGGGCATTTGCCCAACCAGGGTATCGCCGGCATCTATCAATCCGTTCATATTCACATCCGACCATACTTTACCGGTAACGTCGCCACTGCCAGTATATAAGGTAAGTACCAAGGGCTCGCTTTTTGCGCTACATCCATAAATATCAACCATTTCTACCCAATAAGAGCCGCTCTGGGTTGCAAGCAAACCGGGCTCGGTTGCACCTCCCAGTAATTGTCCATCCTTGTACCACTGCCAACTAACAATTTCTGGCAAGAGCGGCACACAAACCGA
This sequence comes from Bacteroidota bacterium, assembly GCA_018969455.1. Taxonomy (GTDB): domain Bacteria; phylum Bacteroidota; class Bacteroidia; order Chitinophagales; family Saprospiraceae; genus M3007. The sequence goes on from JAGWYI010000283.1 coordinate 3,779, forward strand.
ATCGGGGTCACAGTGTTCATGGCATCCGCCTGGAACGGCGGCTACATTCGGACCAGGGTGAATGGTTACACTCGGACTTTGTCCCACACATCCGTACTCACTCACGGCCCGAACAAAGTAACTCCCGGCATTTTGGGTAATAAAAGAAGGCCCAATTTCACCATTGTTCCAAATATATTGCCACATTGCATGCGGAGCACCTACCAGGGAAACCGTGCTGTTTTGAAAGGCGCATACCTCATCTGTAGTTACTTGCAGGTTGTTGGGGGTTTCATGCACCGTAACGAGAAATGGCGGTGTTATGGAAGTACATCCAGTGGCCGGATTGGTGATGGTCACTGTGTAAGTATAGGTTCCTTGCTGCAACAGGTTGTTGCGTATATCAGAAAAAATTAACTCATCATCATGGATGTTGCTGCCCGACCACTGATAACCATAGGTTCCGTTATCGGACACGATGAGGTGAACGTTTTCGCCAAAGCAAATTTCCAAAGCCTGGTGTACAATGCCTGTTACCTGGTCGTATTCGTTGTACTGCAGGGCATCAATGACGCCATCGGGAACCGGATTTACCTGAACTTCTTTTGTGGGTGTAACATACGTGCAGCCATTGGCATCGCTAAGGGTCACCTTAAAGATCCCTTCCTCTGCCACTGTGATGGTTTTTGAAGTAGCGCCATTCGACCATTGATATCCGACACCGGTTCCGGGCGCAGAAAGACTTATGTTTTTGCCTTCACAGATGGCAGAAAGACCTGAAGGTGTGATGGCGCCTCCCAGGGTGTTGGCAACAACCGTAACTGGTATGGCGCCGCTCGCCGAACACCCGGCGATATTTGTTAGGGTTACCTGGGCACTGTATGTGGTTGAAGCGGAATACTTGTGATATACCTCTGCCCCTGAAAGGTTGTTCAGGCCTCCACTGGCGGGATCGCCGCAATTCCACGATATCTTGGTAATATCGGGCGTGGAGGAGACAAATAATTGGGTTGCATTACCCACGCAATTGGGTTTTATGGGTTGAATAGTTACCAGCGGCAAAGGAGGAACCTCTACCATGCGGGAAATTGTTGCAGTACACCCATTGTTTGTTTGAATGGTGAGCTTTACCGAGTAGGTTCCGGCCTGGTTGTACAAAAATTTGGGATCGGTTCCTGAGGATACAGAAGACGATTGTGTAGCCCAACTCAAATTTGTGAGGGTAATACCTGGTAAAAAGGTACTCAGATCGTGAAACGAACTTGAGTCACCCGGACAAGCCATTCTTTCGTTAAAATTGGCAACGGCATCTACTTTCACCGAATCAAGCACCTTACAATTGGCGCCATTAACCAGCTGGGCATAGGCAATTACTAAATATTTGCCTGCATTCGGAAACATAAAGCTGGGATCTAAACTGGAAGAGGTGCCCAGCAAACTGGCTCCCGATTCTCCAAATGCCCAAAATGCGGTTCCTGCCTTATAATCGGGACCTGTTATGAGGTGAAATCCAAAAGAATCACATCGCGGCGTAGCATCTATGGTAAAACTGATGCTTCCAGGAGGGCATTCAGGTGGATGAACAGGGTTATAACAAGGCGGGCCCACACAATAATCAAAAATTTCAATGGGCCCGTCTTTCGCAATACATCCAAACTGATTTTTTACCTGAATGCTGTAAAAGCCGTATTGATTGGTGGTGTGAATGGAATCAATATCCCCGATAGGAACACCGTCTTTATACCAATTGTAACTGTAATCCCCATCTGAATTGGTTAGGGCAACCATGGTTACAAACCTCGAATTGTTACAAAATCCCGTAGGGTCGGCTGTAGTAATGGTAATGTTGGGCTTGGGATATTCTTTTATTTCAAATTTATTGCTACCAGAACAACCGTATTGATCGCTTACCGAAACTGCATAAACGCCTGGTTTAAAAGTTTGAACTGCACCACCTGTGATCAAAACAGCACCCATCGTATCCAGCCAATTATATGAAAAATACCCCCCGGCAGCAATTACCTGCCCGTATTGACCTCGACAAACGCCGTCGGGTGCGCTTACACTGGGTTGAGGCTTGGCATGTACGGTAATCGTTTTGTCACGAACCTTCCCACAGATGGTAAGTCGAAGGGTGTGAACCCCTGGTTTTATCCAGAATACATCAAGGTTGTTGCTCCCCTGGCCCGATTTG
>JAGWYI010000284.1 GCA_018969455.1 Bacteroidota bacterium
CCGCTTCCTTCTGCATTAATCAGCATACGGGAGTCACGGGCAACTTTGGCTTCGAGGCCTGTACCCACGATGGGTGAGTGCGGGCGGATCAAAGGCACCGCTTGACGTTGCATGTTCGATCCCATCAAAGCGCGGTTCGCGTCGTCATTTTCCAGGAACGGAATCAGGGATGCAGAGACCCCTACAATCTGGTTGGGCGCCACATCAATGTATTCGAGTTCTTCAGGAGAAAGAATCGGGAAGTCGCCATGTTCGCGTGCTTTCACACGATCGTTCACGAATGCGCCACTTTCATTTACAGGCGAGTTGGCTTGTGCGATTTTCTTATAATCTTCCGCTTCAGCCGACAGGTATTCCACATCACCTTCCATGATTACCTGACCGCTTACAACGCGGCGGTAAGGGGTTTCAAGGAAGCCCATTTTATTGATTTTGGCGTGGGTGCAAAGCGTAGAGATCAAACCGATGTTCGGGCCTTCCGGGGTTTCGATGGTACACAAACGACCGTAGTGGGAGTAGTGTACGTCGCGCACCTCAAAGCCTGCGCGTTCGCGCGACAAACCGCCCGGGCCCAAGGCCGAAATACGGCGTTTGTGGGTAATTTCGGAAAGCGGATTGGTTTGGTCGAGGAACTGCGACAACTGGCTGGTACCGAAGAAGGAGTTGATTACCGAGGAAAGCGTACGCGCATTAATCAGATCGACCGGCGTAAACACCTCATTGTCGCGCACATTCATGCGCTCCCGGATGGTACGCGCCATGCGCGCCAGACCCACACCGAACTGGGCATACAATTGTTCGCCCACGGTGCGTACCCGACGGTTTGACAGATGGTCGATGTCGTCGATTTCGGCTTTATTATTGATCAGGCTCACGATATAGCGTACGATCGCGATGATATCTTCCTTGGTGAGAACCAGGTTGTTGTCATCGATTTCGAGTTGCAGTTTGCGGTTTATTTTAAAACGGCCTACTTCGCCCAGGTTGTAACGCTTGTCGGAGAAGAACAGTTTTTCAATAATGCCGCGGGCAGTTTCGTCGTCTGGGGGGTCGCTTCCGCGCAATTGGCGGTATATGTAGGTAACCGCTTCAAGTTCGCTTGAAGTGGGGTCTTTTTGCAAGGTGTTGTAAATGATCGAAAAGTCTTCCTCAATATCGGTGCGTTGCAAGATGACCGTAGTGGTTCCGGCATCGATCACGAGTTCGATGTTCTCTTCATCGAGAATGGTATCGCGCTCGAGAATAATCTCGTTTCGTTCAATGGTAACCACCTCACCGGTATCTTCATCTACGAAGTCTTCGGTCCAGGTTTTAAGTACGCGAGCGGCCAGTTTTCGACCGATTGCACTTTCGAGATTTTCGCGGGTGCAGGGAACTTCATCGGCGAGATTGAACAGGTCGAGGATGGCCTTGTCGGTATCGAATCCGATGGCACGCAGGAGGGTTGTAACCGGAAATTTCTTTTTGCGGTCGATGTAGGCATACATGACCAGATTGATATCGGTTGCAAACTCCATCCAGGCTCCTTTGAAAGGAATAACGCGGGCGCTGTAAATTTTGGTACCGTTGGGGTGGAAGCTTTGGCCGAAGAACACCCCTGGAGAACGGTGCAATTGTGAAACGATCACACGTTCGGCGCCATTGATCACAAAGGTTCCCTTGGGCGTCATGTAGGGGATGTTGCCCAGGAATACATCCTGTACGATGGTTTGGAAATCGATATGTTCCTCGTCGTTACAGGAAAGTCTCAATTTGGCTTTCAGCGGCACCGAGTAAGTAAGTCCGCGCTGCATACACTCGTCGATGGTATAGCGCGGGGGATCGATGAAATAATCGAGGAACTCGAGGTTAAAAATATTACGCGCGTCGGTAATCGGGAAATTTTCCTGAAATACGCGGTAAAGCCCTTCACTGTTTCGGTTTTCGGGCGTGGTTTCCAGCTGAAAAAACTCCTGGAAGGATTTGAGCTGGATTTCAAGGAGGTCAGGATAATTGCCTGCGAGTCGGATCTTGCCAAAGTTGACACGATGTTGAACGCCTGCTTTTTGAACTGCCCCGTTAGAGATGCCGTTTGTGGTCATTTTTGCAATTAATATGCTTGAATGCTGGTTGGCGGGAACCGGAAACTTCCGGCACGGGCTTGCTACGTTTAAATAGCCTAACCCTTAACAAAAAATATTTCCCAAAAGTTGCAAACAGAAGAATACAGACAAAGATAGGCTTAACACGTTGAGGCGATATGCCGAACATGTTAAGCCTGATCTTATAAACTGATAAATTCGTTGTGGTATACGGTCATGATTTCAAAAAAGCAAACGGTTGAAGTGTGATGCGCAGGATTGCTATCCTGCAATCGGCACCAAAACAGTTTACTTAATTTCAACCACAGCGCCTGCGCCTTCCAGTGCGGTTTTCAAGGCCTCAGCTTCAGCCTTACCGATACCGCTTTTCAGAGGGCTTGGAGCGCCGTCAACCAGGTCTTTCGCTTCTTTCAAACCGAGGGCGAGGAGATTTTTCACCTCTTTCACCACGTTCAGTTTGTTGGCGCCTGCGTCTTTCAGAATCACATCGAATTCTGTTTTTTCAGCAGGAGCAGCTTCACCGCCACCGCCGGCGGCAGGCGCTGCAATTGCAACTGCAGATGCTGCAGGTTCAATGCCGTATTCATCTTTCAGGATATTGGCCAGTTCATTGGCTTCTTTAATCGTGAGGTTCACGAGTGATTCAGCCAGTGCTTTCAAATCTGCCATTGTAGTAGAATTTTAAAGTGGTTTGCAAAAAAATGGTTGAAAATAGGTTTGAAGGGGGTTTGATAAAAGAAACACATATTGTGCGTACTTGGAAGCCAATGCTTATTCGCCGCGTTCCTCCAGGGTTTTGATGATGCCTGCAATTTTGCTGCCGGAAGCAGTAAGTTGGCTTGCAAGGCGACGACCAGGGGATTGCAACAGGCCGATGATCTCACCGATCATCTCGTCTTTGCTCTTCAGTTTGGTAAGCGCTGAAAGGTTTTCATCGCCGATGTACACAGAAGAGTCGATGTATGCAGCTTTCAGGATTGGGCGATCTTCCGTTTTCCGGAATTCTTCCAGCAATACTGCAGGCGCTTTTGGGTTTTCAGAGAACAGGATGGTGGTTGCACCTTTGAGGGTATCAAACAAAGCCTGATATCCTTTTGATTCTGGCGCGTCTTCAAGCGCCTTTTGAATCAGGGTATTTTTAGCAACTTTCACCTTGATCCCTTTTTGGAAGCAGAGGCGGCGGAAATTATTGATTTTGGCAACCGTCATCGTTGAAGAGTCGGTCAGGTAGAAAAAAGGCGTGGAGCCAAGTTCTTCCTTCAAAACCGCAATCGCTTCCGTTTTTTCTTCTCTTGTCATTGCTTATGAGCTTGAATTGTTGCGTTTTGGTTGAATTCAGTTGAAGCTTCGCGTGTAGGCGACGCCTCGATCTAGACTTTAATTGATTTCGGATCGACGTGAATACCCGGGCTCATGGTGCTTGCTACAGATACGGAGCGCATGTACACCCCTTTGGCAGAGGATGGTTTCATACGCACCAGGGTAGCAATCAACTCGTGTGCATTATCGGTCAATTGTTCGGGTGAAAAAGACACCCGTCCGATGGAGGCGTGCACAATACCGAATTTGTCGACACGGAAAGCAATTTTACCTTTCTTCACTTCAGATACGGCAGCGGTAATATCGTTGGATACAGTACCGGTTTTTGGGTTGGGCATCAAACCGCGCGGACCCAGGATACGGGCAACTTTACCCAGTTGCGCCATTACATTGGGGGTAGCGATGATTACGTCCACATCCATCCAGCCTTCAGTAACTTTTTGGATGTATTCGTCGAGCCCGGCATAATCGGCGCCTGCTTCCTTTGCTTCATTTTCTCTGTCGGGGGTACAGAAAACCAACACACGTTTGGTTTTACCGGTACCATGCGGCAGGGATACGGTTCCGCGGAGTGCCTGATCGGCTTTCCGCGGGTCGACACCCAAACGAACATGTACATCGACAGATGCGTTGAACTTGGTTGTATTAACTTCCTTTACGAGCGACATGGCTTCTGTCAGGCCGTAGAGTTTGTCTTTATCAACCTTTGCATCAACTTCCTTGCGTTTTTTAGTAACTTGAGCCATTCAAAAAAATGTTTAAGGTTAAACGTCCCGATGGGCGGGACTCCCTTGAAAAAAACGGAGGCATACTCCGGCAATGTTTTAATTATTGTCCCAGGGAGCTGTTCCGGAAACCGTAAGGCCCATGCTGCGTGCAGTACCTGCTACCATTTTCATGGCAGATTCGATGGTAAAGCAGTTCAGGTCGGGCATTTTGTTTTCGGCGATTGCGCGCACCTGATCCCAGGTAACGCTGCCCACTTTTTTACGGTTGGGTTCTGGAGAACCTTTACCGGGAGCAAGTTTTGCCGCTTCGAACAATTGGATGGCCGCAGGGGGCGTTTTGATCACAAAGTCAAAGGTTTTGTCTTTGTACACCGAAATGATAACTGGCAGAATTTTGCCAATTTGCTCCTGCGTTTGTGCGTTGAAACGTTTGCAGAACTCCATGATATTCACCCCTTTCGAACCGAGTGCCGGGCCGATTGGCGGTGCCGGGTTGGCTTGGCCACCTTTAACCTGGAGTTTGATATAAACATCTACTTCTTTTGCCATTTTTCAAAATTTCCTGTGGTTAAACCACTGATTCAGAAGAATATATAAAAAGTTGAGCATTTTATTGTGGAAGCGAGCCCCCGAGAAAGGGCATCATAAAAAGCATCAACTGATTTTTTCTACTTGCATAAAGTTGAGTTCCACTTCGGTACCGCGACCGAAAATTTTTACGACAACTTTCAATTTTTTCTTTTCGTCATTTACCTCCTGAATATCGCCAACAAATTCGGCGAAGGGCCCATCGGTAATTTTGACGGTTTCCCCAATCAGGAAGGGTTCGCTGAGCACTTCGCCCGCTTCCGAACTTTCATCTACTTTTCCGAGCAGCCGATTGGCTTCGGCCTGAGTCATGGGCAGCGGAACATCTTTTCCGAGGAAATGAATCACGTTGGGAATATCACTGATGAGTTTGGCGATATCTCCGTTCAATTTGTGACCGTAAGCCTCGATAAGAATGTAACCGGGCAGCAAGTTGCGCTCCTGCATAACTTTTTTACCAGCCCTGATTTTGTATACCTTCTCAGTGGGTACCACCACAGAGAAGATAAAATCTTTCCACCCCGAGCGTTCAATCTCAAGTAAAATACGTTCCTGAATCTTCTTCTCTTTTCCGCTGATCACCCGCAGGGAGTACCATTTCTTTTGGTCGCCGGCCTGATCAACGTTCGTATTTTTTTCCTGAATCATGTTTGTCGGGAGGTGTTGTGAACAGATCGAATTACTTCCAAATGCCGTAGATGGTTTTGAAAACCAAGCTACAAATTGCATCCATGCCAAAAATGAGCAAGGCAAGCATGGCAGAAGTAACCAACACCACCACCGTACTTTCCTGAAGTTGCTGCGCTGTAGGCCAGGAAACATTTTTCAGCAGTTCGTTGTAACTTTCCCGCAGGTAAAGCATCAATTTTTTATCCATCTTCCAATCGAATTAGCCATGTGAAACGGCACATGGCGGATGTAAAAAAGGCTGGTTCACGCATTTTTTAAGAAAAAAAAGCGATTGTCAGTACAGAACCAACAACCTGCGAGGTGAACGAACCGATACATGCAGGGGCAGCAGGGCTCGAACCCGCAGCCTGAGGTTTTGGAGACCTCCACTCTACCAATTGAGCTATGCCCCTTTAAATAATCTGTGTGTTTGCCGGTTGTCAGCAGACAATTCCGGCAAACACATCAGACG
>JAGWYI010000285.1 GCA_018969455.1 Bacteroidota bacterium
GTTGAAACGGTCCATGTTGCTCCCGGTAATGCACGATCAACATCGCCTGTTTGCTTGAAATATACGGATGCCGATCCAGATCTTCCTGAGTGGCCGTGTTCAGGTTTATCCTGTGCACGGCCTTCGTTTTTAACTCCAGAAAGGGCAAAATTTTTTGATACACACTGTCGGGCAGGTTGTACACTTCATGTACTTGCTCCACCGATAAAAATCCACCCAAAGCTTCCCGAAACCGAATAATCTGCTGTGCACGCCTTTCTCCAATCATGGGCAATTTCACCCAATCTTCTATACTCGAGCGGTTGATGTCAACCGGTCCACCGGCAGTGAATTTCCGGGGTGTATAGCCACCCGAATATTGAGCCGGAAAAGGCGCATCCTTGTCTTGCTTGTTGTTTTCCGGTATTCGGATATAAGGCGCCAGGCGTTTATAATCCGATGCATTCAGGGTGTATATTTTCTGAAAATCTTCAGGTTTTCGGAATTGGCCGCCTTTTTCACGATAGTGTAAAATGGAAAGTGCCGTTTTCTCCGAAAGACCCAGGTGTATAAAATCTTCCTGATCTGCCGTATTCGGATTGAAGGCAAATAATACCACCGGCTTTTGTGGTGGCGATACACTGTCCTGATGTGTCTGTACCGACTTTTCGTGGCGGGATACAAATTCCTGAAAGTCGGTCATATCAACCGGTTCTGCTTGTTTTACGTGAAACATTTTTGGCAATGCAAACAGCATGCAAACAAGTGTGGCCAGCCCGAAGGCGCCCAAACGTTCGGTTCGGGTAAAGTGTAAAAGGCTTATTAAAGATCGAAACATAAAAATTTGGATTAAAAGTTTAAAAATCGGTTTGCAAAGGCCAATGGAAAGCCCCGGATCGTCCAATGGAATAAAAAGCAATTTGATGCTCCAGACAATATTGTTCCCAGTCTGCAATCTGCCAGGGCGCTGTTTGAGCATCTGCAACAAGAAGGGTACAGGGGTAATGCCCCAGTAAGCGTGGATAATGCTTCCTGAATTTTCCGCCAACTACCAATACGCTCACCCGAAAAGTATCGAGTGGTACAGCCTGATCCATACGAAGAAATAACATGCGGTCACGACCAAATTGCACAAAAGGCGGTTTGAAACCAATGTCCCCTTTTTGTAAAAAGGTATCCTGTGCAAAAAAAGCAGATTCCCTCCCATAAATCCCATGCGCCCAACGGTTGTTTTCGGCAGCCCATGACACCGCCTTTTCCGTAAGTGTGTCGCTTAGGGTGATACACTGCAAGCCAACCCAAGCATCAACCAGTCTTCCTTTCTTCATTTCATATACCACCAGTTCTTTTTGACATTCCTGAACATACTGCCTTTGCAATCTGATTGCCCAAATTGTCAAGCATGTAACAAGAAGCGCAAGGAACCAGTTGCGGCTTTTGAAAACCATGGTTCCACCCAAACAAATCAAACCAACATAACCCAAAAACAATTCCACCGTTTCCATCCAAATGCCGTCCAATACACTGCCCGGCAAATTCTGAATGATAAAAATGCCTTGGTTCATCGCCCACAACATTTTTTCCAGCATCCAGGCAAGCCATTGCGCGCCCCATAACCAACAGGCATCCAGCAAGATCAACAGTGATCCGCCCCACAAGAAAATGGCGCCACCCCAAACCACCATCCAGCCTGAAAGCCAGAAATAAAACGGAAATTGATGAAAATAATACAAGGACAAAGGCAGGGTTCCCAATTGAGCCGATATACCCACCAGCAAAACCGACCATGCTCCATCCAGCCATTTGGGCATCAAAGGCGAAATTTTATACAGCCTCGGATAAAAAAACACCATCCCGGCAACCGCCGCGTACGACAATTGAAACCCGGCATCGCCTAACAAATAAGGGTTTTGAAGAAGCAATACAAACGCCGAAAACGCCAACACATTCCAGGCATTGGAAATGCGAAAAATGAGTTTGCCAAACAGATAAATGCTGAACATCACCGAGGCCCGCAACACGGATGCCGTCGCCCCGGTTATACAGGTAAAGGCCCAAATTGCCAACATTAATCCTGTAAATTCCAAAAACCGCCCCCAACGCCCACGCAATTGAAAAAAACCAAACATGTACAACAGCCCCACATACAACATGCTCACATGCGAACCCGAAACTGCCAGGGCATGCATGGATCCTGTGTTTGCGTATGCATCGCGAATGGATTCAGATAAATTTTCTTTATATCCCAACAACAAAGCCCCTGCAACGGCATTTTCATCGGCGCCGTGCATGTATCGCGCGAGCACGCGAAGCGTCTGGTCCCGGGCCGAATAAGCAAGACGCCATATCCAGGCGCCGCGATTGCGGGCAGCCAGGCGCCAGGCTTCCTGCTTCACGAAAGATTGAAAATGTATGTTCTGAAAATACAAATACCGGCTGTAATCAAATGCATGCGGATTACCGGGGGGACGCGCCAACTCCGGCTGAACCCAAAGTTCCAGCACATCACCATAGCGCAACTGATTTGACAGGCTGTCGGAACTTAAATACAAAATCATATTGCCGCTGCACGCCTGGGAACCCTTGCCCTCCAGCGAATTCGCCCATACCTGAAGGCGCAGCTTGACACGTGCACCCGGAACAGGTGCATCGTACACCATTCCCAACACACATTGTGGCTCCAAGCCTGTATTGGAAAAATGATCAGCTTGCCTGCGTTCGTCTTGTAACAAAACCAACTCATAGCCAGCGGCCATATACCACAAGCCAAGATACAAACCAAAAAACCAGCGATGGGAAAACCGATAAGTGCGGCTTGCAAGGGGCGCCATCAAAAGGACGCCTGAAATTAAAACCAATTCCAAATGAGCAATTGGACGATCGGCGAGCAAACCCAAATAAATGCCGGTTACTAAAAAACCGGCAATCCGTAAAAACGGAAAAGCGCTTGTGTGCATGTATTCGATTAAAAAGAAGATTAAAAATAAAATGTCCTACAAAGTTAAGGGAAATTACCAGCTGCACGCAAGGGGGGAAAGCAAACGGAATTGGTTTTTTGGGGTTTTAAAACAGTTCTTAAAGATCGTAGGTAAGCTCCACAACATCAGAAACCGGATGCGCCTGACAGGTCAGAATGTAACCGTCTTTCACTTCGCCCGGATCCAGGCCGTAACACACATCCATTTTTACGGAGCCGCTTGTTACTTTGGCCATACAGGTAGAACAGGCGCCTGCCGTACAGGAATATGGCGGATTGTATTTTTCCTTGACCAATACATCCAGAATAGTGGCGCCTTCTGGAACACTCAACTCAATGCGCTCGCCTTTTAGCATCACCACAACGCGCTTCCCTCCTCCGGAAATTGCAAATTCACCTGGAACGTGGTCGGAATTTAAAAAATGTTCCGTGTAAATTTGGCTGTTGGAAATTCCTGCATTCAACAGTGCGCTTTGTACCACATCGGCCATGTTACCAGGACCACACACAAAATACTGGCAATCGGTTTGTGGAGTATGTGCCTGGTTTTCTTCCAGGAAATGGGCAACCATCCGATCATCTATCCTGCCTATTTTCCCTTGCCAATTTGCACTGCTTTTCTTAAACATTCCCAACAAACCACCACTGCTCTCTTTTTTGGGTTGGCTCAAAATATGTTCAACCATCAATTGGCCTGAATAACGTTCCGATAGTTTATCCAACTGTTCTTTAAAAATAATGCCTTCTTCATTTCTACTGCCGTATAAAAGAAAAATACTACTCATGGGTTCATTTTCCAGCACAGTTTTTAATATTGACATTAATGGGGTAATTCCACTCCCGCTTCCAAAGAGATAATACGTTCTACGCTGATCGGCGTGCAACTTGGGAGAAAATCGCCCTTCCGGAGTAGATACTTCCAGCAAATCACCTGGTTTCAATTGGTCATTCAAAAAACCGGACACCCTGCCTCCTTTTACTTTTTTTACTGAAATAACAAGCTTATTTTCAATCGGGCTACTCGACATGGAGTAAGAACGCCGCAATTCTTGTCCGGCAAGGTTCATCTTTAATGTGATGTACTGCCCTGGTTTGTATGCATATTGGGTATGCAAAGATTCAGGGATTTCAAACTCGATGCTGACAGTATCAAGCGTTTCGCGCTCAATGGAGCGCACAGACAATGGGTAAAATTCCATAATAAGCCAAAAAAAAGTTTGGTGCAAAAATAGGCCGTGATTGGACACCTTTTTTGAATATTTTTGCAAATGGCAATTTTTATTTTTTAACTTAAATCTTTGAAAATGAAGGATTTAAAATACCTTTTAGCCTATATTTTGCCCTTAAGTACCATATTGGGCCTTTATTACCCTGCAAAATGGGCATGGTTTACAGTGATTTTAATATTTGGCATTCTTCCGGTACTCGAATTGTTCATGCCGGCGTCTACCCAAAACCCACATGTACTTGAGGAGGACTCTCGTTCTAAACGTATTTTTTTTACCGGCTTGCTCTATTTAAATTTTCCATTGCTTTACGGAATCGTAGGTGCATATTTGTATCGTGTTGGGCAAAATACGCTTGACCAGTTTGAATACCTGGGCCTCACACTTGGAGTGGGCATTGTTGTGGGCGCTTGTGGAATAAATGTTGCCCATGAACTGGGACACAGGAAAGATCGGTTTAACCAAACCCTGTCTAAATGGATGTTGTTGCCCGCACTTTATCAGCATTTCTTTATAGAGCACAACCGAGGACATCACAAAAATGTGGCAACTCCTCTAGACCCTGCGACTGCCCGTTATGGCGAGAACCTGTATGCCTTTTGGGTTCGTTCTATACTGAACAGTTGGTTACACGCATGGAAATTGGAATTTGGGAGACTAAGAGAATTGCAGGTATCCCTTTGGACATTTAAAAATGCCATGGTCCGATTCACCTTTTTTAATGCTGCCTATTTAATGGCAGTTTTTTTCCTTTTCAATCTGCACACCATGTGGGCTGCGGTGGCAGTTGCAACAGTAGGGATCTTACTGCTTGAAACCGTCAATTACCTCGAACATTATGGTTTGAAACGACAAAAGTTGGAGTCTGGTCATTTTGAACCTGTACAAGCTTCTCATTCCTGGAACAGCAACCATGAATTAGGACGCATTTTTTTGTACGAACTAACCCGTCACAGCGATCATCACTACAAGTCGAGCAGGAAATATCAAATATTAAGACACCTGGATGAAAGTCCGCAACTGCCATTCGGGTATCCCACCAGCCTGATAATATCCCTGGTTCCACCGCTTTGGTTTGCCTTGATGCATCCTTTATTACATAAAACACAGAATCAATAATGCTCGTCGCAAAAATTCAAGCTGCCATAAAATCCTATGTTGAATGGCTTCAGGATACTCCATCGCATCCTCATATTTACAAACTGGAATCTTTACAGGTATATAAAGAAAACTGGAATCTTGAAAGCGGTAATCCATCGGAGATGTTTGATCGTTCCTTTTATAACACTGAAAACCGACGACTTTGGCAAAATGAATCCTGGCAGCCCAAACGCGTCATGATGGAATTTTGGAAAAGTGATCCTATGTCTGTGAGGTTGATGTTTCAGGATTTATTTAACGAAACAAAATCCATTGATGGCCGAATTGGGCGCTTTCTGTTTGGATGCGACATGCTCTTACACGATTTCCGTCGAGCCCATGTTGGAACCATTGAAAACAACCACTACCACGAAGATTACAAAATGATCGCATTGTATCTGGGGTTTGAATATCCCGAAACATACGCACCTTACGATTTTGAGGTTTTTCAGGGTACATTGACCTACCTGGGCGCGAAAGACATCCCTCAACAACATGACCTGCCACGCTATT
>JAGWYI010000286.1 GCA_018969455.1 Bacteroidota bacterium
AGCCTGGTAGTTTTTGCTTTCTGCAAAAGCCGTTTTCAGGCGGCTGCGCCAGCCTGAGTCCTTGCCTCGGGGCCAAAATACAAAGGCGGCAAATGCCAGCAAGGCACTGAATAGTCCCCAGTACGCATTAAACCAAAACAATCCCTTTCCATACGGTTGGTACCCGTAAAAATCAGACAAGATGTAGGAAGGCGTGCCGGCAAACTCGAGCATGTTGCTTTCTATGTGCAGGGCGTTCCAAACAAAACTGTTGGCAATGGTGAAAATAATCACAATGAAAAAGCCCAGGTACATGTTTGGAGACAAAGCCTGCACGAAAAATGCAAGGGCCAGCGTAAAGGCGAATCCCAGCAAATCCATCACCAGCATTTCACGCACATATACCCACAAGTCGAAATGATAAAAACCCATTGCGGATTGCGCCAAAATTCCGGCGCCCATCACCAGCAACTGCAATACGGCCATGATGCCTAAAATAGCCAGGTATTTGCCCAAATAGATAGTCCAATTTTGGGTGGGCAGGGCGTCGGTGATTTCATTTATTTTGTTAATCCGTTCTTTCCAAATCACAGCGCCGCTGAAATACACCATTATAATGATGGTAAACATGTAAAATGAGCCCCGAATGGCATTCACCATCGTGTAGGTGACGGGCAACTCATGGGTGCCGTAGCCCTGGTTGGCGTTGAACAAATTGGGTACGCAGTTGAGCAAACCCAAAATTGCAAGCAAAATAAACGCTGTACTTCGGATGATGCCCAGCCACTCGGTTTTGCTTTGCGACCACAGTTGTTGCATAACAACGCCTGTTCCCTTGCGTGGCGATACCCTGGGCAATACATCCAGTACCCGAATGGCACTAATCTGACTGCCTTCCTCCAAAATTGGACGCTTTTTTCGGCTTGATTGTTTGCGTTCGGAAAACTGGAAAAGCCGTTGTCCAAACCAGAGCGCCATCAAACCCACAGACGTCCACAACAGGCGGTTGTAAAGCAAAAAGCCGGTAAAACCAATGGCGCGCGTGTTTTTTTCCTCAACCGTCCAGTATTTGGTGCTGATGTTGAACGCCCGAAACCCGAATGGGTCGAGCATCATCGACAAGGATTCGTTGTCGATGTCGCGCATGAGGTTGCCCGCCACGATGTAGCCTACAAGCAAAGCGGTTGCTGCCACAAACGAATACAGGGTGGAGCGCGTGTTGATGGCCACAGCGTACAAAATACCGCCCACAAACAACATATTGGGTAATACAAAAACCAAAAGCCCCATGAGATGGCCTTGTATTTCAAATGGTCCGAACCGATTGGCATCCAGCCAGTTGAACATTGCGTTGGCGCCAGCGCCGGCCCACATGCCCAGGCTGACGCCCAGCATCGGAATGATCGCAACCAACAAAGCGCCCCAAAAATGACCGTAATAATAGGCGCTTTTGGAAACGGGTTTGGAAAAAATGAGTTGGCTCATGCCCCGCTCAAAGTCGCGTATTGCCGCCGTATTCAAAAACGCAGTGGTCAATAAAATGCTGAGCAAAGAAAATACACCGTACCAGTTTTGGGCCACAAAAGGGGCATTTTTTAATACGTTGCCGTAACTGCCGCCAATGGTTACTTCGTCGGAAATGGTGCCAAAAAAGCACAGCAATCCGAATATAAACAAAAAGATCCAGGGCATGGGCGAGCGCAGCCAGGACCGGAGTTCGAATGCAAAAAATGTTTTTAACATGGCCTTGTCAGACTAGTTTGAAGATGAGCAAATCCGATAGCCTAGGCTACGCCATTGATTTTGGCAAAAAATACTTCTTCCAGTCCGGCATTGGCTGGTTTGAAATTCTCGCCGGGATTTGTTTCGGAAAATACGTGAATCAGCGGTTTTCCGCCAACCAGCTTGCTGGAAATCAATCGATTGCCAAATTGTTCCAGTTGCAGTTCCATTTCCGATTTTTGAATGGATTTTTGCCAAACTTTGCCTTCCAGGGCGTGCATGGATGCGTCGGGCGCGCCCGCGTACAGCACGGCGCCATTGTGAATAATGGCCATGTTGGAACACAATTCTCTGACGTCTTCCACAATGTGTGTGCTCAAAATCACGATTACATTTTCTCCGATTTCAGACAGCAAATTGTAAAAACGGTTGCGTTCTCCTGGATCCAGTCCGGCCGTAGGCTCGTCCACAATAATCAGTTTCGGATCACCGAGCAAGGCCTGGGCGATGCCAAAACGCTGCCGCATACCGCCGGAATAGGAAGAAACCGCTTTTTTACGGTGATCCCACAGATTCACACGCTGCAACAGCGCCGCAACCACTTCTTTACGCTGATTTGCCGGAATGCCTTTCAGAACGGCCAAATGGTCGAGCATTTCGACCGCACTGATGCGGGCATACACGCCGAATTCCTGGGGCAAATAGCCCAAAACGCGGCGAAGCCCTTCTTTGTCTTTCAAAATATCAATATCTCCCAGCATGGCGGTACCAGAATCGGCTTCCTGCAGGGTCGCGAGGGTGCGCATGAGCGTGCTTTTCCCGGCGCCATTGGGCCCCAGGAGTCCGAACATGCCGGTGCTGATTTCCAGCGAAACATTTTTGAGCGCCTGCACGCCGTTGGGATAGGTTTTAGATAAATTTTCAATTCGAAGTTCCATAAGGTGGCTGTTGTCTGATTTTATAATTGCGCAATTTATTTAGCGCGTGCAAATTTTGTTGTCAAATTGACGCTTAATTCCGGAATTAAGTTACTTAGAATCGAGCAAAGTTTAAAAAAAAGGGACGAAAAGCCGTTTTCCGGGAATCCAAGGGTTTGAGGACTTGCGGCCTATGTGTGGTAAACCTATCTTTGCGCCAATCAATTTTTTAATCTTTTTTCTAATCTTTTTTTAATCATGCTCGTAAAAACCTTTGCCGGCGCAGTGCACGGCGTTGATGCCCAAGTCATCACCATTGAAATCAATACCGGCGGCGCCATTGATGTCAATTCCGACAAACCCGCCGTTTTTATCGTCGGTTTGCCCGACAGCGCGGTACGCGAAAGCCTTTTTCGCATCGAAGCCGCCCTCAAAAACTCTTACATTCGGCCCAATCGGGTAAAAACCATCATCAACCTCGCACCCGCCAACGTGCGCAAGGAGGGTTCTGCGTTTGATTTGCCCATCGCCGTGGGCATG
Source organism: Bacteroidota bacterium (assembly GCA_018969455.1). Classification (GTDB taxonomy): domain Bacteria; phylum Bacteroidota; class Bacteroidia; order Chitinophagales; family Saprospiraceae; genus M3007. The sequence goes on from JAGWYI010000286.1 coordinate 3,159, forward strand.
CTTGCTGCCACCGGCGTCATTCCGGACCAAAATCTGAACCAGTATTTCATCATGGGCGAGTTGTCGCTCGACGGTTCGCTTCGACCCATCAAAGGCGCGCTGCCCATTGCCATTCAAGCCCGGAAACAGCAGTTTAAAGGCATCATTCTGCCCAAACTCAATGCGCGGGAAGCCGCTATCGTCAACGATCTGGAAGTGTATGGTGTTGAAAATCTGCGCGAAGCACTGGATGTACTGGCTGGCGATTCGGTGCTTGAACCCACCGTGGTGAATACCCGTGATGAGTTTGGCTCCAACCTCAACAATTACGATCTTGATTTTGCCGATGTGCGCGGCCAGGAAAACATCAAACGCGCCCTCGAACTGGCCGCTGCAGGCGGACACAACGTGATTCTGATCGGTCCGCCCGGCGCCGGAAAAACCATGCTCGCGCGGCGTTTACCCACCATTTTGCCGCCACTTACCCTGAATGAAGCCCTGGAAACCACCAAAATCCATTCCGTTGCCGGAATCTTGGGCAAAGATTCGGCACTGGTAACCACGCGGCCGTTTCGCGCTCCGCACCATACCATCAGCGATGTCGCCTTGGTGGGCGGCGGCTCCGATCCCATGCCCGGGGAAATATCGGTGGCCCACAACGGCGTTTTGTTTCTCGACGAATTGCCCGAATTTAAACGGACAGTGCTGGAAGTGATGCGCCAACCCATGGAAGAGCGGCGCGTAACCATCAGCCGGGCCAAATCGAGCGTGGAATATCCCGCAAGTTTTATGCTCATCGCCTCCATGAACCCTTGCCCCTGCGGGTTTTACAACCATCCCAGCAAAGATTGCGTGTGCGGCGCCGGTGAAGTGAAACGCTATGTTGCCAAGATTTCCGGCCCTTTGCTCGACCGGATCGACCTGCACGTGGAGGTTACGCCGGTGAGTTATGACGAACTCAGCCGGCAAGACCGGCCTAAATTGGCAAGCACGGAAATCCGGGAGCGGGTGCTGGCGGCGCGGTTGATTCAGGAAGCGCGGTTTAAAGACGTGCGGGATGTGTATTGCAACGCCCAAATGCCCGGAAGCCTGGTGCGCGAGGTGTGCCGGCTTGATCCCGCCGGGATTACGCTGTTGAAAACGGCGATGGAACGGCTTCAACTTTCCGCGCGGGCGTATGACCGAATTTTGAAGGTGGCACGCACGGCAGCTGATCTTGCAGGCAGTGCCGATATCCGGATTGAGGATTTGGCGGAAGCGATTCATTACCGGAGCCTGGATAGAGAAGGATGGGCGGGGTAGAGATTTTTGATTTCCGATTTCCGATTTTCGATTTCCGATTTCCGATTGGATTTGGGATTTCCGATTTGTTCGATTTCCGATTTCCGATTGGATTTAAGATTTTCGATTTTGGGAAGAAAATTAGCATTTTTTTAAATGTAACAACAATGAACGCTTTTGAACTTGAGACACGCCTAATTGACTTTGCTTGTCGAGTTATGGAAATGGCTGAAAAACTGCCCGAAACTTACGGTGCAAGGCATCTTGCATCACAAATTATTCGGTCTGCCACATCACCTGCATTAAATTATGGAGAGGTACAGGCTGCAGAATCCAGGGATGATTTTATTCATAAAATGAAAATATGCCAAAAGGAGCTACGCGAAACCATTGTCTGTCTAAAAATAATCGAAAAACGCGGCTGGTTTTCAAATGGCAAATTGAATGCATTAATTCATGAAAATGATGAATTAATTGCAATTTTTGTAGCCAGCAACAAAACGGTAAGCGTCCATAAGTCAAGTCAAACTAAAGTACCAAATCGGAAATCTTAAATCCAATCGGAAATCGGAAATCATGTAATCGGATATCGGAAATCAAAACTCCAATCGGAAATCGGAAATCGAACAAATCGGAAATCAAAAAGTGCCAGTTGGTTGCTCGACACTTTCTGATGGATTTTGTTCTGTAATAAACAACGGAAAAAAGATTGGCAAATAGCAGTCAGTTGCTTACCCTTCTTTCAAACTCGCCATATCAATGACAAAACGATATTTCACCTCACTTTTTAACATTCTTTCATAGGCTTCATTGATATCCTGAATTCTGATTACTTCAATGTCTGAAACAATGTTGTGCTTCCCGCAAAAATCCAGCATTTCCTGGGTTTCGGCGATGCCACCAATTACCGAGCCCGCAACCGATTTTCTTCCTAAAATCATGGGCACCGTGTTTAAATAAGGATCCAGCCCGCCTAAGTACCCCACAATTACCAAGGTGCCGCTAATCGATAAGGTTGATACATACGGATTGATGTCATGGATAGTGGGCACCGTATCAATGATTAAATCAAATTTTCCCTGAACCGATTTCATTTGGTCGGCATCGGTTGAAAGGACAACTGCATCGGCTCCAAGATTTAATGCATCCTGTATTTTTCCCGGAGTTCTGGAAAACAAGGTAACCGATGCGCCCAGGCCTTTGGCCAGTTTGATTGCCATGTGTCCCAAACCGCCCAATCCCACAACGGCCACCCGGGTACCTGCAGTCACATTCCAGTGTTTCAAGGGCGACCAGGTGGTAATACCTGCACAAAGGAGGGGAGCGGCGGCGGCAGGAGCCAGATTTTCAGGAATGTGCAACACAAACTCCTGACGTACAATCACCTTTTCGGAATA
>JAGWYI010000287.1 GCA_018969455.1 Bacteroidota bacterium
GGGCTTTGCTTTACCCGTAAATAATACGCATTTGCGAGGATGTTGTTGGGTGTGATCAGGGTGTCTTTCCCGGCTTTTAAGCGTAATTCATGGGCCACCATGATTTGGTCTTCAATGATCACATAATCGGCGTTGTTGCTCATATCCCCATGTCCGGTATTTCGTACGGTGAACTTTGGAGTTCCATTGCAGCTGGCCTTCACTTCCAAATTGGATCCATCCCAAAACGGGTTGGGGGCAAAACACAAGGTATCGGGTGAAATATGTCCTTCCAGGCAGATGTTGTCGCCAATGGGGGCATCGCATGCCAGGAAAGTGTGTACGGTAAATTGACTGCAATCATTGGTTGGATGAAACCAAAGGGTATCGTTTGAAAAGGCGTAGAGCGGTATGCTTGCCCCTTGAAAATTCAATTTGGGGTCTAAAACCAGCGATATAGCCACATCTTGAGTCGGCAGAGTGCCTAAGTTACAATATCCAATTTGCACTGTGTTGGTGGTGCAGCGACGCATCAGGCCTGGCGAAATGTTTAATTCCATAAAAGGGCATTTCGTTGCAGCGCTTACGCCAATGGGCGCGAGGCTGATTTGTTGGCCGTTTTGGCCAATTTGCACCGACGGGGTATCGCAGGGGATGTACAAGCCCGGCACATCGGCCTTGGGGTGTACGAAAATTTGGTAATTTCCTGCCGGAACGCTGAGTGCAAATTGGCCCTGGGAGCCCGATTTGGTGAAAAACGCCTGGTTGCCGGCATCTCTTGCTTCAATGAGCAAACCCGGAGTGGCCGCATCTGTTCCCGTTTTGAGGCAATCGCCATTCTGATCATCATACACCATACCCAACAAACGATGGGTGTAAATATGGCCGGTTAAATCGGTTTTTAGCAAAAATGCCTGGTCGTTCCAGGCGCCCGCCATTACAAAATTGTTGTCGTCGACCAAAATTACATCGCGGATAAAGTCGGCTGAATTCAGCAGAAAGGCATCTAAAAACTGCCCAAACGGATTGGTTTTTATCCAATACAGGGTAGCCGGATTAATTCCATCCAGTCCGGCATACAATGGGAAATAGAGGTTGTCATCGGCATCCCGGCCAATACTTGTGATGATGGGGAGCAAAATTCCGCTGTTGTTGTACAAGGAAGCAAGGTCGAGGGTGCGTGCCCAGGCAACATTTCCATTTGGTTGCCATGCCAGGAGCGCGATGGCATTGTTGGCACTTCCCAAATTATCGGCAAGCATAACGATATTGCCATTGATTTGCTCAACCAGGTCTTTACATGCCAGGAAATTTCCTATTTTTAGGCCTTTTTCCCACAACAAATTGCCGTTTTCGTCTATTTTTGCCAGGAATCCGTCTGCCTGAATCGATCCATTGTTACGGACGCCCCCAATGGCAAAATTTCCATCCGAAAGGCCGATCATTTGGGTAACGTTTTCGGCTTTGGTGGGATCACCTACATTTTTTTGCCAAAGCATCTGTCCCGATTCGTCGAATCGGACCAGCCATATTTGGTTGTTTTCACTGCGGGTATTGCCGCTTGCCAGGTATCCTCCTGTGGAAACTGTTGCTATCGAAACCAAAGCATCCGGAATCCATTGCTTGGGCACATCCGTTTGCCATTGCAAAACACCGGCTGCAGAAATACGCACCAAACGGTTTTTCAATTCTCCATTGGTGCTGAGATATTCCCCCAAAGCGATTGCATCGCCGTTGGGAGCGAGACAAAGTGCCGTGCCCCTGCCTCCTGGAAAAAGTCCGGGATAATCCCATTGAATTACACCATTGGAGTCTGTTTTTTGAATATTTCCGGACTGGAATTTGCCAGCCATGTAGAATCCACCTCCGGTGTGTTGAACAACGGCATGACAGAAGGCCGAATCGGCAAGATAAGTTTGGAAAAATCCCTGGGCATCCGAATGGGAGACACCGATGGCACAGAAGAAAATCCAAAGATAGGTTTGGAGTAAACGGGAAAAATTCATGTTGTTTTGGTTTAATCGTATTAAAAATGCGAGGGGTATTGCGCATGCCACAATTCCATGATACAAAAGTGCGTTTTTCCGGGTTGTATAAAAAAGGACAAAAAATAGAGAAAATTACATTTAAAAAATTGTATTATAAAATTAAATACTTGAATATCATTAAAATATAAAAAAAATTAAGTTCTAAAATAGAATTTTTAAAAATTTAGTCAGTTCAACTTTTTTATTAAACCATTTTTAATTTGGATCGTTTCAGCGGCAGTTGGTAAAATGGAGATCCTTTCGAGGCATCTTTCTATTGTACCCGATCCTTGTTACAAATTTAAATTTGTTGTCAACCTGCGACTGTTTCTGTTTTCACTTTTTATCGCTTGAGAATGTTTCGCTTTTCATCTTTCGTTTTCGTCTTAGCGACTTTTATTGCTTTTGTCTCTTGCCAGTCTGGCAAAAAACATCGTCTTGTCAACAAAGGCCCAATGACAGGCCACCAACGCATGATTGCCATACTTGACAGCATTTATCGCAACGAAAGTGTGGAAAAATGCTATAATTTGAATGGGCGTTATGCCGGCAAATTAAAAGCCATGCTTGCCTCCGCGCGCACATCCGATCAGCAAGTGCTGGCCAACTTCAAGGTGGCGGAGCAATTGTTGTATGCCGGCCAGACAGAGGAGGCCATTCAAATTCTTCAGCAACTTACCGGTGGCAATTTTGAGTTGATGAATGCCGACAATCGGCCGCTGTTTGATTTGTATGCCTTGGCGCATTTGCGCTTGGGGGAGCAACAAAATTGTGTTCAAAATCACACATCGGAATCTTGTATTTTACCTATTTCGCCACTTGGACAGCACAAAGTAGTGGAGGGCTCCACTGCAGCCATGGGTATGTACCAAAAAATACTGGAAAAATTTCCCGACGACCTTCAATCCCGCTGGCTTCTGAACATCGCAGCCATGACCCTGGGTAAATATCCGGATGGAATTCCTGCCAAATGGCGGGTTCCGCAATCGGTTTTTGCCCGAAAACAGGGGCCTGTATTCAAAGACATTGCCGGTGCGCTTGGGCTGGATCGCCGAAATACCTCTGGAAGTGTTATAATGGAAGATTTTGACAATGATGGAGATCTGGATGTATTTACCACCTTTTACCTGCTCAATGGCCAATGTAAATATTACGTCAATAATGGAGACGGAACGTTTACCGATAAAACCAAAGAAGCCAACCTGAGCGGGATTGTAAGCGGGTTGAATACGGTACAGGCTGATTTCGACAATGACGGAAATCGGGACATTCTGATTTTACGGGGAGGCTGGCTTGACGGCGGCTTGCATCCCAATTCTTTGCTCAAAAACAAGGGTAACGGTACCTTTGAAGATGTGACGATTGATGCGGGCATACTATCCTTCCATCCAACTCAAACGGCTTCCTGGGCCGATTTCAATGCAGATGGCTTTCTGGATTTGTTTATTGCCAATGAAAGTTCGAAATTAAAAGGACAACACCCATGTGAGTTGTACCTTAATATGAAAAACGGAAAGTTCAAGAATATTGCCGCACAAGTTGGATTGGATCGGACGGGATTTTTCAAGGCGGTTGCAGTAGGGGATATCAACAACGATCGTTTGCCGGATGTTTATTTAAGCGATTTTAGCGCAGAAAACCAGCTTTGGCTCAACCAAACCACCGATTCTGATCATGTATCTTTTAAGAACATCACGGCCGAAGCAGGGGTAGGGAAGCCAATAAACAGCTTTCCCGCTTTTTTCTTTGATTTCAACAACGATGGCTTTCTGGATCTTTTTGTTGGAGGCTACGATCCTACTTTGCTCGATAATGCTGCAGGCGTTGTATTGGCAGAATATCTGGGCAAAAAAGCCAAAGGCGATTTTGTGCGGATGTATCAAAACAAAGGAAATGGCACTTTTGCAGATGTAACCAATTCCGTGGGCGTCAACAAAATTATGTTTGGTATGGGCAACAATTTCGGGGATCTGGACAATGACGGGTGGCTCGATTTTTACATCGGCACCGGAACGCCCGATTTGCGCTCCTTGGTTCCAAACCGAATGTTCCACAATCAGGAAGGCCGTTTTTTTAATGAAATTACGATGAATGGATTTGGCAATATTCAAAAAGGCCATGGAATTGCTTTTGGAGACATTGACAACGATGGCGATCAAGATCTGTTTAATGTACTCGGAGGCGCCTATGAAGGGGATCTTGCCAACAACATGCTGTTCCAAAACCCTGGAAATTCCAACAAATGGATTACTGTTTTTCTGGAAGGAAAAACCGCCGCACACGATGCGATTGGAGCCAAAATAGTTGCTACCGTGCGCACCGAAGCAGGTAAAACCCGGAAAATTTTCAATTCCATTGGAAGCGGCGGCAGTTTTGGAGGCTCCTCTTTGCGTGCCGAAATTGGCCTGGGAAATGCAGCGTCTATTGAATCGCTCGAGGTTATTTGGCCAAAACCTGCGCCAGAAAGCCAGGTGTTTACCCAAGTACCCCTGAATTCGACAATTAAAATAACCGAGGGTGACGCCAATTTTAAAACCCTGAGTCTGAAGCAAATACCCATGGGGCAGGGCAACAACGCAGTTCAATAAACAAACCATGCGCGCCATACTCAAAATATTGCAAACTTTGTCGCCCGCGCAATTGCGCGCACTCGATCAGTTTATGCAGTCGCCCTATTTCGTTACGCATGCAGGGCTTTTTAAATTGTATATGCATATAAAGTCGGTCCGAACTGCGCTGCCGGAAGCAGAATTGAGGCAATCGGTTCGGATAAGCATGGAATTGGATAGCAAGAAAATGAATCAATTGTGCCACCATTTGCTAAAGGCATTGGAGGATTTTCTGGCCATCGAACAGGTTTGGGATCAAAAAAACCAACGATATGTATCTGTTGTACGGGCTTTGCGACAGTTAGATTTGCATGATGAAAGCGCAGATATGTTGCGCTATGCCGCAAAAAAAATGCAACAGGCGCCGGTGCGTGGAGTTACCGATTACCAGGCCGAATACCACCTGCAATTGGAAGCTTATTATTTGTCGTTGCAACAAGGCCGGGGTAAAAACATTCAAATTCAGGATCTGGCTCGCTCGCAAGACTTGGCGTTTGTGATGGATAAATTGCGAATGGCTTGTATTCTGACAAGTTATGAAGCAATTACCCGCCAAAATTACGATAAAGGATTGTTGAACAGTGTGCTCACCTTTTTAAAAAACCATGATTTTTTGGAAATCCCCCTGGTGGCAGTATATTATCACGGTTACCACGCCTTGCAAAATGAAGAAGATACCGATGGCCATTTTCAGCATCTAAAACGCTTATTGGAAGCCCACGGCGAGGCATTTCCCACTTCAGAAACCCATGATTTGTATTTATTGGCCATTAATTATTGCATTCGTCGGATCAATCAGGCGCAAGAGGGTTTTTATCAGGAGGTTTTTGATCTGTACCAAAGCGGCTTGCGCCGGGCTGCACTTTTGGAAGAAGGCGTGTTGTCACGGTGGACTTATAACAACATCACCATGACGGGCTTGCGCCTGGGCTCTTATGATTGGGTTCGGCAATTCTTGCATCAATATGCGCCCTACTTGGCAGTAGAACATCGGGAGGCCGCTTTTCATTTCAATTTGGCCCGATATAATTATGAAACCGGAAATTTTGATGCAGCTTTGCAGCATCTTACGCATATGGAATATGATGATGTGCTTCACAATTTGGCTGCCAAATTTCTAATAGCCAAAATTTATTACGCCCAGGATGCCTACACTGCCCTTGAAAATCAGTTAGACAGC
>JAGWYI010000288.1 GCA_018969455.1 Bacteroidota bacterium
CAGGATGTGCCGGATTTTGTGGATAAATCAGGATGGATTTCGCTGATTTATAATGATTTATAAAGATCGTTGTGCACAAAATCTGGCGGCGTAAAGTATAAAATGATGTGTTCACAGGCTCATGGAATGGTTTTCAGGCACAACATTACGTGTTTTCAAGCGGAAAACACCCCGATTATCCGACTGAAACACTGGTTTTATCGTCGAATTTAATCCCAATTGAAATAGGCTCCTAACATGATTTGCGGACTTCGGGGCAACAAGCGCGCTTCGGCAACGCCGGCTACACCAGCCAAAAGCCCCCAAAACCGATTGGCTTTATACAGGGTTTTCATGCCAACTGACCAATAAGCCTGATTGTTGACAAACAATACAGTGCGGTTAAAAGCAGACTGGTCTTTCCGGTTTCCGTTTTTCAGGGATCGCAATGCTTCTGAATAGGCAATGACCCACCAGCGTCCTAAATGTCGGCCGCCTTCTATACCTGTAACGGAGGTGTAACTATACGCATTGCTTCGTAACCCAATCCCGGTATAACTGTAAAAATACCATTGTTCGGCGCCGTGTCCAATACTCAACATAGGAAGCAGTGAAATGCCTGCATACCCGCCCCGCAAGCCCGAGTTTTCCTTGGTTTTCCAGCTTGGCAAATCTACCCGAAGGCTCAAGGCAAGCGGCCAGTTTCCACCCTTCAATTGGTGGCGCAAGCCTACACTGATGTTGCCTGCGGCCAATAAATTTGAGGCAGGTAAAGAAGGCACGCCTTTATAGTCGGGATTTTCAGACAGGGCCAGATAGCGCAAGGGAATCGAGATTATGCCGGTGGTTTTTTTCCCAATTCCGTATTCTCCGTACAATTGGAATGTAGCCTCGCTCAATTGTCTTTCCAGGGTACTGGTTTTTCCCGATTCATCAAACACTTCGCGATAGGAAGGAATCCACTGCAAGCCCACTTGCCCATAGGCGCCTGCCTGCGTGCGCACCCACGGGCTTTGCGCATCTACATGCATGCCTATGCAAAGCAAAAATAGAATGCCAAAACGGTGCGGGGTCATTATCCTTTGTTTTCAGCGGTGATGGATTGTTTTACCACTCGGATAAATGTTTTTTCATCCACCAACAAACGCACCACGTTGCCATCAATTTTAGCCACTCTTCCGATGATGCCAGAATTGGTTACTACCTCCATTCCCTCCTTCAGGTTTTCGGTAAACTTCTGCTGTTCTTTCTGGCGATTAACCTGTGGCCGAATCAGGAAGAAATAAAAAACGATCAAAATCAGAAAGGGGAACAGAATGCTCAACAAGGGGTTATTGCCGCCCGCAGCCTGTAACAAAATGAATTGCAGCATAATAAATTGGTTTTGTGCATACCCGGTGGCATGCGAATAATTCAAATAATGGTTAAAAATCGGGACTACAACTTGAAAACCTTGTCTTCAACACCCTGGTTTGCCATGATGCTAGAATACTGCAAGGTCATGGGAGCAGGCGTCAAACCGATAATCATGGTTTTAAAGGGAATTAATACGCCATTTACGGCTTTATAATCCGAATAAACGGTTGTAATGTCTACCGTTTGGTCGCTGTAATTGGTTTCGCTGCCAATTTCCTGGATTTTCAAACCGGTTACGAGGTCATAATATTCCAGGCGCAGTTGGCCATCGGGGCGAATGCACTCAAGGACATAGGCTTTTACGCCGCCAATTTCGTCTATTTGTTTGATTTTGAGTTTATAAGCGCCATTCAGGTAATGGGCTTCTTTGCAAAAAGCGGCTTGCTCGCGCAGGTCTTCAAGGGCTTTGCCTTCGATGGCCCGGGTTGCGCCACCCATGCCCGACTCATTGCCTGCCACCCCGTCAAATACCCGTTTGGAGATCAATTGTCCGTTGAGTTTCATTTCAATGGCAATCTTGGTCCCGTCTTTTTGGTAATTCCGCACAGCGATTTCGGGTCCGCTGAACTGCAGGGCGCCATCGGCAACCAGGTCTTTAATTTCTGATAAACGGGTTGCTCCGATGGCTTTCAAGTAGTTCTCAATCACTTTTTCCGCAGTCATATCGGCAGGAACAGCCATTACAGGTTCCTTGACGGGTTGTGCAAAAGCATCGAACAACTGAATTTTTTTATTTGCCGAAAAAACGCTGAGTTTATCTGCCAGTTGTTTTTGGTCTCCCACTACCACAATATGCGCATTTTCGGGCTTTAAGTATTTTCGGGCCATCAGCATTACTTCATCGGCCGAAATGCTTTGCAAGGTATTCAGGTATTCCTGAAAATAGGAATCAGGAAGATGGAACCGGGCGGCACTCAAGGCAAAGCGCGCCACGGTTTCCGGCGATTCCAGATTTTGGGAAAACTGGCCCGTAATCACATTTTTAACCATTTGCAGTTCCTTGGACGGCACTTTTTCGGTTTTGATGCGCCGCATTTCTTTCAGGAATTCGACAATAGCGCTGTCGGTGACGTTGGTACGTACATTGGCCGTTGCTGTGAAATAGCCAACCAGTTTATCTGATACCATTCGGGTGTTTGCGCCGTAGGTCCAACCGTGGGTTTCCCGCAAATTGGAATTAACCCGGCTGTTGAAGTAGCCGCCGAGGACGGTATTGAGCAGGCGCACCCTGATTTCGTCGGGATGTCCAGGTTCCAGTTCAATGGGGTAGGTAATTTGCACAACCGATTGCACGGCGCCAGGTTTGTTCACCAAATCCACCTCATTGGATTCCGGCGGGTGCGGGATTCCGTATGTTTCTGCGGGAACCTCTGCTTTTTTCCAGGCGCCAAAATATTGTTTTGCGAGTTTTTCAGCTTTACCCACCTGAATGTCGCCTACAAAGACCAGGTAAGACACATTGGGTTTGATGAATTTATCGTAATGATCTTTAATTTGTTTCAGGTTTGCCTGCTGCATGGAGGTTTCTGTGGCCACCTCCCCATATGGGTGGCTTTTGCCATAACGCATGGCGCTGGCCAGGTTTTGCGCCATAAAACCGGGATCGGTTTTTCCCTGTGCCAGGTTGCTCAGATATCGTTTTTTGCTTTTTTCGAGTTCTTCTGCGGAAAAAACGGGGTTAAGAGCCACATCGGCGAACAGGCTAAAATACTTATCGGCATATTTGCTGAGGCAATTACCAGAAAGCCCGCTAGGGCTGGCATTCAGGCTGGCGCCCAGCCAGTCAATTTCCTCATCCAATTGCGCCTTTGTGCGGTTTTTTGTTCCTTTTGTCCACAAATCGGCCATCAGGTCGACATAACCTTTGGCATCTTTTTCGAGCACGGGTTCATAGTCGGCGAAAAGTTGTACCGATATTTTGGGCAATTTATGATTCTCAACCACAATAATTTTGAGGCCATTTTCCAGTTCCCGGGTTACGGCCTTTCCCACCTGTACCACGGGTGCTGCGCCTGCTTTGGGAGCGTTTAATCGAAATTTATCGCCGCTTGGAATGGGTATGCTGGGTGCTTTGACGCTCGGTGTGGGCGTTGAGGTTTTTTGGGCGGCATTTTTTGGGGAACAGGCGCACAGGAAAACCAAAGCGCCTGAGATCAAATAGGCAAAATATTTCATAATAAACAATGGATCGTAAGGTTAAAATCAGGGGCGTTTTGCGGGTAAATAATACAAACAAACCCTTTTTTGTTTGTCGAAATAAGTTTTTGCAACCCGGCGCAAATCATCCCGGGTAACTTTTCGATAACGCTCAATTTCGGTGTTGATGAGCCCGGGATCGCCAAAAAACATGGAATAGGTCGCGAGTGCGCCTGCCACGCCAATCATTTTGTCTTTTTGGGCGATCAGGTCGTTTTCAATTTGATTTTGAACGCGTTGGAATTCTTTTTCAGTGACCAATTTGGACTGCACATCCTGAATAATGACATCGATAGCTTGTTCGAGATCGGAAGGGGCCACCTGGAGCGCGCCAATTCCATAAAAAATAAACACCCCGGGATCTTCGAGGTCGAGGGGGAAGGATCCTGCGTCTACTGCTTTTTGTTGCTGGTCAACCAATTGTGTAATCATTCGGCTGCTTTCGCCCTGGCTAAGCAGCATGCCCAGCATTTTTACGGCATAGTAATCGGGAGTACCTTGTGCGGGAATACGGTAGCAAAGCGCCACTGCAGGCAGCTGGATGTTGTCGTAAAAAGTATCCCGAACTTCCTGTGCGAGCGGGGGTTCAAGCTCGTTTGGGCGGAAAACGGGGCCTTCGCCTTTGGGAATGTCTTTAAAATAAACCTCGATGAGTTGTTTGGTTTGGTCGGGATTGATGTCTCCTGCGATACTCAATATGGCATTGTCGGGCCGGTAAAAGTCGCGGTAAAACTGTTGAAAATCAAGGATGTTGGCTGCGTCAATGTCCTCGAGCGAGCCTATGGGTGTATGGCCGTAGGGGTGTTTTTTGAAGCAGCGTTTCATGCATTCCTCCAGCAATCGGCCGTAGGGTCGGTTGTCGTATCGCACTTTGCGTTCTTCCTTTACCACTTTGCGTTGGGTCTCGATGCCAACAGGATCAACAATGGCATGCAGCATGCGTTCGCTTTCCAGCCAAAGTCCGAGTGCGAGTTGATTGCTGGGTAAAACTTCGTAATAAAAAGTACGGTCTTGCGTGGTATTGGCGTTGTTGATGCCGCCGGCATTGCTGATGTAGTCGTCGAATTCGCCGCGTTGAATGTTTTCTGTGCCTTCAAAAAGCAGGTGTTCGAAAAAGTGTGCGAATCCGCTGCGGTTGGCTTTTTCGTTTTTAGACCCCACATGGTACATGACCGAAACCGCCACCAGAGGCGTATTATGGTCTTCATGAAGGATCACCTGAAGTCCGTTGGATAGGGTAAACTGTTGGAATGCAATGGTTTGGGCATGCAAACCGACTGTCAGAAGGGATGCAGCCAGGGCCGAGAGCAGATGTTTTTTCATGCCGAAAAGTGTCAGATCTTTTTTGAGCGACAAAATTGCATCGAAGAACGGGCAATTACAGCCTGTTATCGACAAAAAATCATCTGCCTCAGTAAAAAAACACAAAACGGCGACCATCCTGTAGCCTGTGCGGGCTTAAATCACCTTATCGGCACAGGAAGACGATGCAAATGCATCCGGTTTTGCCTTAAACACAAATCCCATGCTCAAAATATAACCCATCGCTTCCCGCAATGCGGTGTTGCTCTCAAATGCTGGATCTGTATTGATGTCGGCATGCACTTCGAGGGCCACACTATATTGATCGAGCAAATGGCACAAGGCATAGGCAACTTCCACCGAGCGGCCTACTTCCAGAATCATGCGTTCGCGCAGGGTCATCTTTCGATGTTGCTTATCGTTGGAAATAAACATGAATCCACCACGTTTTTCCCGCAAAAACACAATAACAGAGGCAAAATGTACTTCATCGCCAATCACCTGGGAATCGGTGCCGATGCATACCTTGAGTTTGTAACCCAAGTCAATCTCCCGTTTGATGGTTTCTTCTACCGCTTTGAGCAGCGGCTGTTCAATGCGTTGCCCGTTTAGTCTTCTCCACTCCATAGTTGCTTTTTTTAAATTGAAAACTTGGATGATAACAAAGCTGGTTATAGGCGCCCGGACAAATTCGGTTCAAAACAAAACATGTTTTTGAACTTCGATGTCAGACAAATGTATGGATTTTAACAGGAAATGTTTGGACTCCGTTCCAAAAATAACACTAACTTAAACCAGATTTTTCCTTAAAGCATCAATGGATTATTCCCTTTGAATGCCCGGGCGCTGCTGCTTAGAAACTGTTTTAAAACCTCCGGGAT
>JAGWYI010000289.1 GCA_018969455.1 Bacteroidota bacterium
GTTCGGGGTTGTTTTTTTCCCGGTGTGCGATGGCACGTCGGATGAGGGTATTGGCAGGGTTTTCGCCTGCATGCACCACTGTTTCGGGAAGGGTATTGCTGGCGACCTGAAGTTGAATGAGCAATTCCTGGCCTGCGGGTAAATGAAAACCCGTGCTGTCGATCCTTAAGGTTTCGAAGCCTACATATCGGAAAACCAGGGAATGCGCCCCATCTATTGAAGGCAAATAAAATTTGCCTTCAATATCGCTCACATATACTTGATGCGACACATTGTCTTGAAAAATGGACACAAATGCCAACGGATCACCCGAGGAGTCGGTGATCCGGCCTTTGAGTTGTGCATGCAGAAAGCAAGGGCACAATCCGAAAACGACAGGGAGCCAACGCATCATGTGTGGCAGGACGGGCCAATTAGCCGATCCCCAAAAGTTCAACTTCAAAAATGAGGGTGCTGTTGGGGCCAATCTCAGCACTCACTTGTTGTTCGCCATAAGCCAGGTGCGGCGGCAGGAACAAACGCCATTTGCTCCCTTGCGGCATCAACTGCAGGGCTTCTGTCCAGCCCGAAATGACGCGATTGAGGGGGAATGTGGCTGGTTTGCCGCGTTGAACCGAACTGTCGAACACCCGTCCATCAATCAGGGTGCCATGGTAGTGGCAGGTTACGCTGCTGACAGGTCCTGGTTTCGGGCCGTTGCCTTCCGTCAGAATTTCGTATTGAAGTCCGCTTTCGCGGGTAACAACGCCCGGTTTTTGGGCATTTTCGGCCAGAAATGCCTGGCCTGCTGCCAGATTTTCTGCGGCTTTTGCTTCACGCATGGCTTTTAATTTTTCGGATACAGACATAGAATTTCATTTATTCCAATAGAACAGCTTTTCAGGATTGAATGGGCAAAGTTGCTCAATTTCGGAAATATTCAAGTAGGAAAATACAAGACAAAGCTTGTCATTTTCCGCCTGAACGCCTATAATTTTTGAATTAACCCTTTGAAAGTCAGGCTTAAGGTATATATTTGCCCAAATCAATTCAAAAATGAGGATTCGTTAATTAACTTTTGAAACCTTGTTTTGGCATGAATTGTGACGACCATTGTACATACGCTTCCTCTATTTTTCTGATTTTAACCAAACACAAAAGTAGGTGTACGCCTTTTGGAAAATGCGTACATCAAAACTGCTCAACCTCTGTCTTGATTTTCCCCCAAACAGATCTTAAAATTACCCAAACTAGCGAATTACACATGATTCGATTTCTGTCATTGATGTTGTTGATGGTGGTACCGTTGCGCGGCGGTTGGCAGACCGGTAATGTTCAGATTGCGGTTGAAGAAATCCAGGGCATTGATGTTTCTCACTATCAGCATGAAATTGCCTGGGATACCGTTTTAGCCAAGCAGGATCTGGATTTTGCGTTTGTAAAAGCCACAGAGGGCGGAAACTTTATTGATACCTTGTTTTGTTACAATTGGGAATCGCTGGAAAGGGTGGGAATTCGGCGTGGTGCTTATCATTATTTCCGCGCTTACGGGTGTGGATACGACCAGGCGCTGCATTTTTTGCAAACTGTTGACATGCGTCCCGGCGATTTGGCGCCCGTGCTGGATGTGGAGTCATCCGACGGAATGCCACGGGAAGTTTTGGTTGAGGAGGTTGGTATATGGCTTCATACGGTAGAGAAAAGCCTGGGAATAAAACCCATTCTATATACCAATCAACATTTTTACGAAAAGTATCTGGCCGGAATGTTTGATCAAAACCCCATATGGATTGCCCGGTATTCGGATGAACAGCCCATCCTGAGTACTGGAAAACGCTGGGATTTTTGGCAATTTTCAAATGAAGGTTGCATTGAAGGCATTCGGGAAAAAGTAGATTTGAATATTTTCCCGGGTACTATCAGCATGCTGGAGCGTTTGTGTTGGTATCCATCGGCTTTGCTGCATGCTTCCCCCGATCAGACTGTTGAGCCCTGATTATTCTTTTACGAGCTTCATGCTCCGCCACCGACCGTTTTCCAAACGGACTTTCAACATATAAAAACCGCTGGGCAGGTTGCCCGTATAAATCGGACTGCCACCTGCGATCTGTGCCCGATTCCATACTTTTCCATCGGCTCCTACAATTTGCACCTGAATCGCGGTGTCTTCCTCTACACCCGACAGGCGAACCCATTTATCGGCTGGATTGGGGTAAACCTTTGCATGTTTCAATGGATCTTTCCCCCCGACCTGGTAGCTACCCGAAACGGCCCCTTGAAATAACCAAACATAAGCATCGGGAAATTCCTGAGCCCAAAACCATTCGGAATGTTGTCCGCCAGGCACCACGGTGAAACTTTTCTCGGAAAATCCGAAACCGGCCGTGGTCATGGCATCGGCTACTGCTTGCATATCCTGCGCTACATAGGTCGGTTCATCCCCTCCCGCTACAAAATATACCCTCACATCTCCTTGTTTTGGATGTGTTGCCACATCTTCAGCTGAAGCGTTTCCCGCAAACCAGAAAGCCGGGGAAAGGATGCCCGCTTTGGAAAATACATCCTGGCGTTCGGCCAGCGCATACATGGAAATAAGCCCGCCCATGCTGCTGCCCATGATTCCCGTGGTATTTCGGCCAGGCAGCGTTCGGAAATGGGCATCGATGTAGGGTTTCAGGGTATTTACGATAAAATCAAGGTATTCATCCCCTTGTCCGCCACCGTATTGGCTGTTTACCCAGGGCGAATACTCATCCAACCGGGAAGCGCCTCCGTTGTCGATTCCGACAACAATACAACCATAATCGCCTTGTTGAAACAAGCTGTTGAGCGATTCGTCTACCCGCCACTCTACCCCGAAAGCCGTTGTATTTACATCGAAGAGATTTTGTCCGTCGTGCATATACAACACCGGGTATGATTTGTTGGCTGTGTTGTAATCGGGAGGTAAATACATCCAGATCCGGCGTGTGCGGTTGAGTTGCGGGATGTAAAAGGCGTTGTCGAGAATTTGAACATTGGAGGCGGCTGTACCGGGATTGCCTGAGCCGAGATCTTCCCAGGATTGAATGGAGAGTTGCAAGGTTTTGGCGCCGCCGGTATAGTTGTAGCTGCGGTTGGGCAGGTAAGTGCCGTTGGCATTGCCTTCCACGCTTGCCCAGCTGCCTCTGGTGAATTTGAATTCGATGGCGCCGGGATTCAAGGTAAGGGTGATGCTGTATTGCGTGCCGTTTTTGTTCAGTATTTTTGTCGGATCGGCTGCGTTCCAGTTATTCATCGATCCTGCGAGATAAATTTGCGCATTGGCAGGCGTATTGGCGGGCGTCGCAGTAACCTGAATGGTGAGTTGGGCCCATGTTTGCAGGGCAGAGATGAAAAACAGTACAAACAAAAGAGATCGGCGCATGGTTGGTCGGATTTTTAAATACATTTACAAAGTTCTGCAAATCCACAGGTAAAATCCGTAATTTTCTTCTTATCAATTAATTAATCATGTTTTTTGCCCTTTCAAAACTGTTTTCATTCTTCATCAAGCCGCTGAATGTTTTGGTCATCCTGGTTGTTGCAGGGCTTCTGACGCGGCGGGAACACAGGCGCAAACGGCTGTGGCGCTGGGCTGCATTGGGGCTTGTTTTTTTTAGCAATCCGTTTGTTATCAACTATTTGGCTAAAAAATGGGAAACCGCCTGTTACAGTCCGGACCAAATTAAATATCCCTATGATGTGGGGATTGTACTGGGAGGTTACACCCGCGTGAATGAGCGTATACCTGCCGGCCAGATTTCTTTTTCCCGGGCAGATCGGCTCACGACGGCTTTACAATTGTACAAAACAGGAAAAATAAGGCATATTCTGTTAAGTGGTGGCTCTGGAAAACTGATTGGGCAGGAACTGGCAGAGGCGCCCGTTGTACGCGTGTATCTTTTGCAGGTGGGCGTACCGGATTCGGCCATTTGGGTGGATGACCGTTCGCGCAACACCCGGGAAAATGCAGCATTTTCGAAGGAAATCATCGAGCAGCGTCTGCCGGGCGCCACCTGTTTGCTCATCACCTCGGCCTGGCACATGCGGCGGGCGCATCCGACATTCGAGCAGGCAGGGTTGCATTGTGCGCCATTTGGCACTGATTTTTTGGCCGAGACCAGCGAAGGCAATCCCATCAAGTGGTTAGAACCCAGTTGGTACGCCCTCCTCAAGTGGGAACTATTGATCAAGGAATGGATCGGCTACGGTTTGTACAGCCTGCACTGAACAGGCTGTACAAAAACGCAAGGTTACTGGAATACGCGAACGTAATCCACGATCATGCGCTGGGGGAAATTGGTTGTAGCATCCGGACTGCCTGGCCAGTTGCCACCCACGGCTACGTTAAAAATAAAGAAAAAGGGATTGTTGAAAGGGTAGTTTGCGCCATTGAGGGTGGCGGGTGTAATTTCGTGGTATTGCACATCATCCATGTACCAGCGGATTCGATCCTGTTCCCAAACGATTGAAAAAACATGAAACGCTTCCGAAAAACGGGCATTTCCAGGCAGAACGACCGAAGATCCTACAAATTGGTGTGCGCCAACGTTGGCGCCGAAATGAGCCGTACCATATACCTGACCAGGCAAATGCCCTACCAGTTCCATAATATCAATTTCGCCACAGGCAGGCCAGTTTTGCTGGTCTATGTTGCTTCCCAGCATCCACAGGGCAGGCCAAATGCCCTGTCCTTGCGGAAGGGCCGCTCGAATGTCGATTCGTCCGAATTTAAATTCCTTTTTCCCTTTGGTGATGATGCGCGATGAAGTGTAATTGCTTCCTTCTTGACGGGCTTCAATTACCAGATAACCGTCTTGCATATAGGTATTCTGGGGCTGATAATATTGAAGTTCATTGTTTCCCCAGCCCCCGGCGCCTATTTCAAAGGTCCAGTCGGCAGCATTTAAGGCAGAAGCGTTAAATTCATCTTGCCAAACGAGGGTTTTACCCGCGTAGCTGAGCGGTGTGCTGTATCCAGTGCTCGGAATAACCAAACCGCCATCATTGTCATCGTTGAGAATGATTCCGGTAGCGCGGGCGCGCAGGAGGCTGGCATTTACCGGATTAAGTAAAAGCACATCGAAGGTTTCGTTGCCTTCTTTAATTGCATCGCCCAGAAGGGCGATTTCGATAAATTTTTCGGTTTCTCCAATGGAAAAAACCAGCTGGCCGTCGGTTTTGGCAACATAATCTTGTCCGGCAACGGCAGTTCCATTGAGGGTAGCAAAATCCACCACGACATTTGCCGTTGCTGCCTGGTTAAGACTCACCTTGAAGCGCATCAAAGCACCATTGCTATTGCCTTCTGATTGGCTGGCATCGGCAATAGAGAGGGTAAGCGCTGGAGCAGGCGAGGGCGATGGATCGTCTTTTTTACAGGAAAGCATAAAAACGCTCAGGAATAAGGCAAAAAAAGCGGAAAAAAAACGCATATGATGTGTTTTTGGTATGAAGAATCAAGTTGTCGTTATTGATATACCCGAACATAATCCACCAGCATTTGTTGCGGCCAGGCATTTTCGTCGACCCCTTTTTGTCCGCCCCAATTGCCGCCCACTGCGATATTCAGGATCAGGTGAAAAGCCTGGTCAAACGGCCATTCTGCTACCGTTTTATGTTGGTTTTCGAAGCGATTCAAGCGTTTATGGTCTACCCAAAAGTTCATGCCTTCGGCGTTCCAATCCAGCATGTATGTATGAAATTTTTCATCACAATCGGGCACGAAAGTGCTTTTGGATCGCT
>JAGWYI010000290.1 GCA_018969455.1 Bacteroidota bacterium
CTGTACCGACTGTGGTGGCCGACGAAGTACTGCTCTCTATACCTGTGTTGCTGATGGAACTTACCTGATAACTGCGCATCTGCTGCTGCCCTTCGTCGCAAACCCAGTCGAGGAAATAGGGTTCAGCGGTTTGGCCCGCCAAAACAAAGGCGCCACCCGGCGAATCGGCACGATAAATTTTGTAGGCCGTTGCATTGGCCACCGACTGCCATTCCAATTCAATGTGACATTCATAGGCCTTCGCTTCGATACCTTGCGGAGCCTGAGCAAATGCCGTATTCAAAACCAATAAAAACAAGAATAGATGGAATACTTTCACCATTAAACTTTTTTAATATTCAGAATTGCTTTTTGTTTTTTGCGTAATTATTCGGCAATCAACGCATTTAGCAGGATGAAATTAGGAGGTTTAGCTGATTTTTAGGTAAAAAAGCTACCTCACCAAAACTACGCCATGGCAAAATTTTAAAAATTCATCATAAATTCGGTCAAATTTGCCTCTTCTGGGAGGCCCAGTTTTTTCCGAAGCCGGTATCGCTTGTTTTCAACACCGCGCACAGAGATGTTCAACAGGGGGGCAATTTCTTTGGATGCAAGATTCATTTTTAAATAGGCTGCCAAACGGAGGTCGCCTGGAGTCAGATCGGCAAATTGCTGCATGAGCCGTTTGAAAAAGTCATCATGTACCTGATTGAAACTGTTTTCAAATACTTCCCAATCGTGATCACTTTCTACGTGGCTGTCTATCAGCCGAGCCAATTTGTCGAGCGCGCGCGCATCGCCCTTGGATGCCAACAGATCATCTTTTATTTTTAGTAAAATTTCATTTTTTCGAATCAAACCCAGGGCGGCGTTGGACAATTCCCGGCTTTTGTTGCCCAGTTCCAGCCGAAGTAATTCCCGCTCCGTTTCGATGCGTTGCTGCGATAAATCCCGCTGTTTTTCGTGCTCGAGTTCCAAACGTTGTTTGGCCAATCGATTCAAATTTACCTTTTCAAAAAGTACAAAAACCAGGATACCCAGGATTAAATAAACTACCCATGCATATACCGAACCGTACCAGGGGGCCTGTACGGAAAACTGAAATGGAATTTCCTGGCCGGTGTTTTCGTCCCGTAACCAAAAAGTATACTTGCCTGAAGGCAGATTGGTAAACTCTTTCTCGCCTGTACTATGCCATTCCGACCACTCCTCTGATACCCCCTTCATTTTCCAACTCAAACGAGGCGGGTAACTAAAGGACGCTGAACTAAACCAAAAATGAAGGTCGTTTTTGCCATAAGGTATGGGATCTGAAATTTGGGTATTGTCTAGATTGGCAAAAGTTTCACCTGTTTGCACGCGTCGCACACGCGGGGGAGTGGAAACAGGAGGACCTTCCGAATTTAATTTTGACAAATCCAGCAGGGCATAGCCATTTTCCATACAAAAAAGATAATATTGTGCATTTAGCCCTACAATATTTTCGTATCCGTCTACCAGGTGCAAAGGAAACCGGTACGGTTTGTTGTCTCGATGTAGCACGACCTGCGCATTAAATACCTGAAAGAAATCGGCGTTCATACCAGGCAACAATTTACCGGTTTGCAGGCCGGGCGGTGTTTTCCCGAAAGTTACCTGATTTTCAACAATCTGAACGGCCATGGGTGAGCCTTCCGGATTTACAATAAACAAGCTGTCAAGTTGAAGAAGGTCTATTTTTACATCCCAATTCAAGCCATCTTCTTTTGTAAACTGTTTTAACTCCGTAATTTGGGAAAGATCTTCTGAAATTCGAAGGCGAAACAAGCCTCGGTTGGGATGGGCGCCCCACAAATATCCTTTGGAATCAAAAATGATCTTTCGGAGGGGTTCCTCAAAACCGCTGATGCGTTTGACGAATTTCCAGTTTCCATCCAATGATTTTTGATAAACAACCAGGCCTGTGTAGGTACTTTGAATCAAAACATCCTTTCGACCAGGAATCGGGATGGTACACCAGCCTCCTGTGATGTCGGAAATTTTTGAAATGCCCTTTTTGGTTATCAGGAAAGTACCGCTGTTATGCCCACAAATAAGTTGATTGTCAAATACTTGCAATTGCCAAACTTGGCCCTGGGCGCCATCTGCCAAGGCAAAAGCCGCGCCGGGAGCATGGCTGTTTTTTACAAACAGCCCTTGGTTGGTACCTACATACAGCTGGTTTTGAAACAGGGCAGAGGTATATACCGCCCCCAGTTTGCCACTTTGATCGGTGTAATAGGTAAGCGGCGCATTCAATTCAATAAAATCGACCCCACGATCCAGCCCTAGCCACAAATTTTGGTCGCGATCTTCAAACAAGGCCAAAACTGTGTTGTTTTGTAAGCCGGATTCCCGATTCAAATGGTATTGCAGCGTATTTTTTGAATCGAGCAAGTATAATCCATTGCGAATGGTACCAATAGCGAGGTTGCCATTGCGCATGCGCAAGGCCTTGTTGAGTTGAAATCGCTTAAAATCGGCATTCAATGGGTGGTTCCAGGGTTCAATATTTTGATTTTGATATTGAAAAATACCGTCTGTTGTGGTTCCTATCAATAAACCTTGTTGCCCATTGGAAACGATAAACTGCACAATTTTATCTGAAATAGGCTCTGTGCCGTTTAACAGTTTAAACGTATTATCGGGCAACAACTCGAATATCCCCCTACCAATAATTTGAAAATACAACTGCCCGTTTACATCCTGTAAAAACATGATGGCGCCCGGCGGGTTTATCACATGAACTTTTTGAAAATCATACCGATATATAGTAGAAAAAGATTGGAAAAGGACTTCGTTTGGCCGGGAGAGAATGTGCCATATTTCTTCTTTGGCCAAATGTGGCGCCTGCACATTTCTGCTTAAAGATTGATATTCCAAAAGCCCATTGAGTTGAGGTTTCCAATAGCCAAATTCGGCAAAACCGCCTCCGTATATATTTTGTCGGGAATCTATGGCAAGTGCCCGAACCGTTTGCTGGTCGGGTAAATGGTAATTTTGCCAGTGTATTCCGTCAAACTCGAGCAATCCTTCATTGTTGGCAATGTAAATCCATCCAGCTTCCGGGTTTTGGCACAATGACCAGTTTTGCGGCTGAGCGTGGTATTCGGAGGGTGTAAAATTGCGGATCCGGGGCAGTTCCTGCGCATTGGAAACTGCAACGCAATGCACCATTAAGCTTGCCAAATACCAGAAAATAAAATTTTTTGAGCACACGAAAAGGCAAAATTTGCGGTAAAGAAAGGAAAAATCTATTAATTTGCGAGATATTCGGCAAAATCCAATTTTACAGTGGTATTTTTATACCAAGGATTTACAAACGGAGGGTTCTGGCATGCAGTTTGTCGCCTAAACGTCGTATCCTAATCCTGATTTTTCCAACACCTGTGCCACTTCTCCCGGAGTCATTGAGACAGGTGCCACTTTTCCATCCAACAATTTAACCGAAACTATGAAAAAAACGTTTCCAAGTCTGTTGATTTGCATTTTGAGTTTATGGGCATTCGCCATGCAGGCTCAAAATTATTTCTCGTGTGGAACCCCCAATCCGCCTGGCGCTTTGCGCTGCAGCCAATCCTGTATTTATTGCGACCTCAACGGATTTACCGATAAAAACGATCAATTTTTACCTGCAGGCGCCAATCTGACGCTTTGCCTGGGCTCAATTACCCTCGAAAACCCTCGTTGGTATGGCTTTATTGCCGGAACTTCTACGGTGGTGATTGGGGTGACTTATGTGAGCTGCCTTGGAACCGATGGCTTGCAGGCAGCGGTGCTTACCGATTGTAATGTTCCGGTCGCTTGCTTGGCCGGACCCAATCCTGCAGGTGGGGGCGTAGGTGGTTCGACTTTTAATATAACCCTTAACAACCTAGTTGTAGGCGCTCCTTATCAATTGCTGCTCGATGGTTTGAACGGCGATGTTTGTTCTTATACCTTGTCGGTTCTACTTGGTTCCGCTACCCCCTTGCCTCTGGGACCAGTTGGGAATATTGTAGGTCAAACAGCTATTTGCCCCAATGCGACCGTCGAGTATTCTATTCCTCCGGTTGCCAATGCCGTTTCCTATACCTGGACAGCTCCAGCAGGCGCTAAAATTAATGGCGCCGGCAACGTGCTCATTCTCCCAGCCGCTACCGGCAGTTCAGTAGACATCACTTTCGGAACAGCAGGCGGTAATGTGTGCGTAACCGCGTCTAATGCTTGCAATCCGCCCGTAACCCGCTGTTTGGCAGTAACCAACACCCCGCTTCCCATTAAACAATTGGATGATTTGATCGTTTGTGCCTCTGAAGTACCCTTCGAATGGCCAGAAGAACCACACAACATTCTGGCAACCGCAGGAACCTATGTACTTACATCCACACCTTATGCTTCCTATCTGGGATGCGATAGCATCGTGCGGCAAAAAGTAAAAGTGCTACCCCTTATTGTAAAAAATCTACCCACTATTTATTTATGTGAAGGCGAATGCTTTAGCATAAATGGCTTCGAATATTGCGACAATGGCACACATCAGGAAATCCTGACATCGTATCAAGGTTGTGACAGTATTGTCAATTTTACAACCGTCGTTATTCCACTTCAGGCAGTCGTTCAACAACCCGACACTTTAACTTGCACTAAAACCAGTGTTACGCTTACCAGCAACGGTAGCACCAATGCCAACGGGGTTATTTATCAATGGTTTAATGAAGCTGGCCAGCTTATCAGCAATACCACAACGGCTGTAGCAAGCAGCGCTGGAAACTATGCCCTCGTGCTCACGCGCGCGCAAGGTGGAAAAATATGCCACGATACTGCAATTGTATACGTTCCAGCCGATTTAAATGTACCCCAGGTGAGCGCCGGACCTCCTCAAACGCTTACCTGTGTGAAAACCGAGGTTCAACTCCAAGGATCGGGTTCGCTCGGACCGCAATTTAGTTATTTCTGGACGGCATCCAATGGTGGAAACATTGTTTCTGGCTCAAATACGCTGAAACCGATTGTAAATGCAGCAGGAAACTACAAATTGCGCGTCACCAATAATATAAATGGTTGTACCGCAACCTCTTCTACCAGCGTGACGGCCCTTACACTGCCTCCGGCCGTAACGGTGGGCGGCGGCGCTTTTACCTGTACCGATCCCTTTGTGACCATTCAAACTACTACCAATGCAAACAACCCTACGTTTGCCTGGAATGGCCCCAATAACTTCAATTCTGTTGCTCAAAATCCAACTGTAAATGTAGCCGGAGACTACCTGGTGACTGTAACAGATGGTAATACCGGTTGTACTTCCGTTCGCACGGCTGTTGTAACGGCAAACAACAACCCTCCCGGTGCATTTGCTACTGGCGGCAGTATTACCTGTCTTCAAGATTCTGTAGTTCTTCAGGGTAATGCCACTGCTGGCGGCTCCAGTTTTGCATGGACGGGACCAAACAGCTTCTCTTCTACCAAACAAAGCCCAAAAGTGGCTTTAGAAGGCCTTTATAATCTGCTGGTCACCGGTACCAATGGCTGTACCAGCACGGCAAGCACCAATGTGGTTAAAAATACCACACCACCCGGAGCTGTACTTACACCTTCCAATACCTTGAATTGCAACAACACTTCGGTCAACCTGTTCAGCACAAGTACCGCCAATCCGACTTTTTTAAACCACATATTTACCCGTCCTAACGGGACTCAGGATACCACTGGAACCATTGGTCTGTTGGTGGTGAATACACCC
>JAGWYI010000291.1 GCA_018969455.1 Bacteroidota bacterium
GTCGCTTGTAGTAGATCCGCGTTGGGTATACTCGGCACTGATGACATTTCCGGAATTGTCGACGCATACTTCTACCACCACCAGGCCGGTTTTTTGAGAATTATCATTCACCCGTCCGCGTCGAACCACTTTTCTGCCGCCTAAACCACCTCCCACCGATGAGCCGGTTCCCGTTCCATCTCCACCACCGGATCCGCCGCCGGTTCCATTGCTTTTTCCAAAAGGATTATCACCAATACCGCCTGGAATACCCTGATTACCGGGCTTTCCGGTATTTCCTTGTCCGGTTCCACCGGAGCCTGGTTTTCCGAAAGTGCTGCCAAACTGTCCTTTTTTCTTATCTCGGGCTTCCTGTTCGGCGCGTGCGCGGTCAGCAGCTTCTTGTTGTGCTTTCCGTTGGGCTTCCGCGATTCGGGCCTGTTCTTCTTGTTGCTGGCGTTTTTGCCGGTCTTGTTCTTCCTGTTTTCGTTTGGCGTCTTCTTTGGCTTTTTTCAGTGCAGCCACATTGGGATCATCGACAGTTGGCGTAGAGGAAGGTGTGCTGGCAGCGGGTTTACTTGGCGCCGGGGGTGGTGTGGGGGCGGGCTTAGAAGGTGCAGGATCTTCGACAGGCTGGGTGCTGCTGGGATCTTCCATTTGTTGGCCTTGCGGCGCGGGGTCATTTCCCTGACCTTCGTCGGGGAGGCCGGCAGCGGCATTATCGCCTCCGCCCCCCCATTCAAGTACAATGGCGGGCACTTCGGTTACAGGAGGTGCTGCAGCGAAGCGATAAAAAAACAGGATGGCCAAAAGAGCAGCGTGGAAAACAAGGGTAAACAACAGGGCTTTACCTCGATCTTGTTCCTGAAGGGCTACTGCGTTCATGTTTCTATGATTGAGCAGGTGATAAATCAGGGTACTATCCTCTTGATTTAATTGGGTTTGGGATCGGTTGCCAGGATGGTTTTCACCTTCAATTTATTGGCAATATCCAATACCGTCACGACATTTTCGATGGATGTGCCACGTTCGGCCACCACGGTCATGGTTGTTTCGGAGGGCAACTTGCCCAGGGTTTTCAATTTGGCTTCCAGGGCTGGCAACAGGCTTGCTTCGGGTGTTTTTCGGGTATCAATATAAAATTCTCCGCTGGCCTTGATGGAAACTGCCAGGCTTGGAGAGGCCAATGTAGTTGCACTGCTGGAGGGCAATTGCAGGTTCAAGGCATTTGGCGTAACGAATTTTGATGTCAACATAAAGAACATCAGCAGCAGAAAGATCACATCGATCATGGCTGCGAGGCTGAATTCGGGTTCTACGCGAATGCGTCGCTTAAGTCCCATATTTTAAAGGCGTATTTGGCGTGAGAAGTGGAATTTTTCGACCGCGAATCCCGGTTTAACGAGAGGGTTCCTGCAACAAATCCATAAATTGAACCGCAGTGTTTTCCATCTTGAAAATAACCTTGTCGAGATTGGTAACCAGCAAGTTAAAGCCTGCCATGGCAATAATAGATACAAAAAGACCCATTGCAGTAGCGGTAAGTGCATGGTAAATACCATTCGACAACACTTGCGGAGTAATGTTGGTCGCAGAGGACATGTCCTGGAAAGAAATGATCAAACCGATTACTGTTCCCAACAGACCAATCATTGGGGCGATACCCGAAATAGAAGCCAGTGTAGAGAGGTTCTTTTCCAGCTTAAGCAGCTCGAGATTTCCCACATTTTCAATGGCCTTGTTGATGTCATCCAGTGGTTTGCCGATTCGATCGAGGCCTTTTTCCACCATGCGGGCCATGGGCGCATCCACGCTTTGGCACAGGGCTTTTGCCGCCTGGAGGTTACCGCTTTCCACGCTTGCGCGAATGCTGTTCATAAAATTATGGTCTACCTGGGCAGCACGGGTGAGGGTTAGGTATCGTTCGATGATGATATATACCGCTACAATGGAAAGGAGAAGCAGTACGGTCATCACAATCAAACCTGAGGTACTGCTTCCCAAAATAATATCGAACAAACTTTTGGATTCTGTGGCAGCAGTATCTGTGTTCGTCACCATTTGAAGGAAGAAGAACGAAGTCAGGAGGGCATTCAAAGTCATAAGAATCAGATGCTGTTAGTGTGGATGTTTTGAATATGCGAACGCCAAAAGTAGCGCATTTTGTATTTTAACAAACATAAAGTTGTCTTAAATTCCTTTTTATACAAGGATTTGCAGGATCATCTGGATAAATCAGAGTTTATTTCGCTGATTTATTGTGATTTATGAAGATTGTTATGCCCAAAACCTGGAGGTGTGATGTATATCCTTCGTGCAATCAATTTTTGCGGAAGCATTTGATCTCGGAGGTTTAAAAATTATGCGTTCCTTATACTGGCGGGCAAGTTTTGTGTACTGCCGATTTTCTTTTGCGGTATGGTATTGGGTATTTCTCCGGGAGCAATAGCAACAACGCTAGTATTTGGGTTCTTTTATTTCGGTTGAAACGCTTTCCTCCACCTTTTTTACAATTTGTTCCATGCGCTCCAAGTTTTTGGAATACAAACGCAGGTTGCGTTCCAGTTGTTCGGGGCTGGTATGGTGTATTTCAAATACCTGGTTGTAATAAACTTTGGTGAGGCTGTCCTTTTCATAACCTGCCATTTGTGCCGTTGCGGCTTCGGCAATGCTCAAATCGGAAAGGATGCGAACCAATTGGTCGGGTTCCAGGTCAATCTGCTCCTGGTTTTTTTTGCAGTTCCCAAAAAGCAATAAAAGCACTCCGAAAACCAGAAAATTGGAACAAAAAGGCACATGTTTCGTCATAATGATCCAGTTACAATACTTCTTTTGGAAAAAGGCAGGCGCGCAAACGGGTATTGTCTTCGTACATATCCGCCCAGCGTTCGGCCTCGGTTTCCAAATGAACGATTCCGCATGTCGGAACGTTGTCAATAAAATCATCGGCAAATCGATTGGCGACATCGGTAAAGGTTGGGTTGTGCCCAAAAATATAAACGCGCTGAGCAGCGTCTGGTAATTTATGAATGATGTGGAGGATATCCATTACCGACGCTTCATAAATATCGGGAATACGTTCGATATTTTGTTCCGGATGGCCAAAAGCTTCCGCAAAGAATCGGGCTGTACTAAAAGCTCTTTTGGCCGGGCTGCTTACGATCAAATCCGGCGTAAAACCGCGCTGCAAGAGTAATCCTGCCATCATCGGCGCTTCCCTCAAACCGCGTTCATTGAGTCCGCGGTCAAAGTCCCGAATTCCCGGGTTATCCCAACTTGATTTGGCGTGGCGAATTAAAAACAAACTTTTCATAGTGGACAAAGTGCTGCAAAGGTAAACGCTTCGAGCACAATTCATGGCTTGTATTTTGAGTGGATAACCAGAAAAAAACCATATTGTTTGAAATTGTAAGCAGCAAAACCCTTACTTTTGAAGTTTTCCTGCGCGAATCAACTCATAATATGCAAAAAAGGTGGTTGAAGGATTTTGAGTATCACATTCCTTCCGGAACATGGCAAGCGGCGCAAGTCTTGCTCCAAACGGGGGCTGTAGGGCATTTGCGGGAAATAGAGCGTCATTTCTGGGTTGCCCTGGTTCGCACGGATGCAGGTAATTTTGAAACCGAAGTAATCATTACACCCCAGAAGATCAAGGCCTATGCCTGCGAGTGTTTTACGGAAGGCCGCAAGCTCATGTGCGCGCATGTGGCAGCTTCTTTGGTAAAGCTTCGGCAATTTCTGGAACAACGGCAGGCCGAACGAAAACGACAGGAAGAAAATCCGCCCGAGTACAATCGGCTGACGGTACAAGGGGTACTTGAACAGGCTTCACCGGCAGCAATATTCGATTTTGTGCAGGACTATGCCCGGCGCGACCGGGATTTTGCCCAGGCACTTAAAACCCGCTTTGCAGGGTTGATGGTGCACGCCGAAAATCCCTATTCGTTGGCAATTGCGGCTGTTTTACCGAAACAAACGAGCGCCCGAACGGTTCGGCAACCCGATGTTCGGCGTTTGCGCACTACACTCCAGGATTTGGAGCATCAATTGCATACCGCCCAAACCCGGCGCGACTACAGGGGGGCATTTCTCATGGCACAGGCTATGCTTAAGCAATTGTTTCCCCAAATGGTGAAAACAGACCATAATTGGCGTGCGTTCCTGCTCGATTGCAGCAGAAATGCGCTGAACGCCTTTCTGGAACTGTATCAAGAGCCGGTTTCACCCGAAATGAAAACTGAAATTTGGGACGATTTGTTTGAATTAGGGCAAAACAGTCAAATACCACCCGAATTCCTGCCTGAAATTTTGCAGTTTTTGTTTAAAACCGGTCCAAAGGAAAAAGCCCTGGAACGCATTCAGACAGCTTATCAAATCAGCGATAAGCCCAACCCATTTGTATTTTACGGATTTCTGTATGCCTTAACAGAGAATAGACTGGAGAGTGCCTGCATTCGGGTACTGGAAGCGCAAAATTCAAAGTCTGAATTCATTTGGGAAACCATTCAATATTTAAATCGCCTGGATTTAGACGGTTGTGTACGCCTATTAATTGAACATTTTTTGCCGAAAACACCATTTCCCAGTGGTCAAAAACGCCTGTTGGAAGATTGGCTCTATAAATTTGCGTTAAAAACCGGAGATATTGACCTTCAAATGCGTTTTTTGCAAAAGCGTTTTTTGCTCAGCGGCCAGCCCGATCTTGTTGCGCAAATGAAAGAGCTCGCCGGCCCGCAATGGCCGATCCAATTGGAAATCATTATGGAGGAGCTGCGCCCCTTGAATGACGCAAAAAAAACAGCAGCCTTGCTTGCAGCCATCGGCAATACAGAACAACTGGCCAATTTTTTGCATCAACACCCTGATTGGGAGTTGATGCAAACCTACGAAAGTGTACTATTGCCCAAACACAGTGGTTTTGTTCAGGTTTGGTATGTAAAAACCCTGCGTGATTATTTAACGCAACATTTCGGAGTAAAAGCCGATACATTTGTGCGAGACCAGCTGCAGCGACTTGTTTCGGCGGGTCATACGGCCCTGGCCAAGGCAATTGTTCGTGAAATTGGTCAAATGTTCGAATCTCGCCTGCATTTGTTGGAAGAATTGGAAGATCTTTTTCCCAAAAACAAGCGCAGCGATTATTTGGCACATGATAATGCTTAAATTTGTTTACCCGTGAAAATTGAACTTTGGGCCATCGGAAAAACCAGTGCGCCTTACCTGGACACAGGCATCGGAATTTTTGAAAAAAGGTTGAAAAACTACCTGCCTTTCCAGTTTTTTATCCTGCCCGATGTAAAGCTTAAAACCACCGATGGCGTGTTGCTAAGAAAAGAAGAGGGCAAGATGCTCCTATCCAAATTACAAATCGATGATTACGTGGTTTTGTTGGATGAGCACGGCAAACAACTGGATTCCGTAGAACTTGCTCATTGGACGGAGAAACGCCTGGCTTCCAGTCAGCGTCGTCTGATTTTCATCATTGGCGGCGCTTTTGGCTTTGCGCCCGAGGTTTATGCCCGCGCGCAAGAGCAGTTATCTTTATCAAGGATGACCTTTTCGCATCAAATGGTGCGTTTGTTTTTCCTGGAACAATTGTATCGGGCCATGACCATTTTGCGCAATGAACCTTATCACAACACCTGAGAAACTGTTTATACTTTACGCCGCCAGATTTTGTGCATAACGATCTTTATAAATCATTATAAATCAGCGAAATTCATCCTGATTTATCCACAAAAT
>JAGWYI010000292.1 GCA_018969455.1 Bacteroidota bacterium
CTGTTGACGGCTGGTTTCCATTGCTTAAGTGCCTGTAAATTTTTACAATTTATTGGATCAAAGCCAGGGTAGAAAAACAGGCAGTATGAAGTGAAAGAGGCCTCAAAACCGTGCTTAAAAGATTCTATCCGGAAAAATTGTTTCCCGAACAGTTTGGGTCGGGTAATTTATGCCTTGATGCACGCCTGGCATTTTCTTATCAGGAAATTAATGAATTCTTAAACCGGGTGCTTTCGGAGGAATACGCCCAAACGCGTATTTTTACCTTTCACCCGATGTTTTTATATGCGTTTTTTCCTGATTACCCTGGTATTTTCTCTGTTTTTCTTTCACGTAGCGGCCCAAAAAGGGAGCATTCGCGGTATTTTGCAAAATGCACAGCAGGAAATATTGCCAGGCGCCACACTTCAATTGGAGCATACCCCATTTCGTACGGTTTCCGATCTTGACGGGCGATTTTCATTTACAGGGATTAAATCGGGTACCCAAAAACTGATTGTGCATTGTTTGGGTTTTCAGGATTTTGAACAGACTTTGGAAGTACCTGTGCAAGGCTGGCTCGATTTAGGCGTTCTTACCTTGCAGGACAACAGCAACACCATCGGTGGTGTAACGGTTTCGGCCAAGCTCACCCAGGGCAGTGAATACAAGGCCAATAACCTGATGAAAAGTTCAAATTCATACATCACGGTAATATCGGCCGAGACCATGGAGAAACTGCCCGACCGCAACATTGCCGAAATTGTACGACGTGCTGCCGGCGTGGCGATGCAACGGAACTACGGAGAAGGGAGTTTCATTAATCTGCGCGGCACTCCGGTAGACTGGACGTCGGTGACCCTCAATGGCGACCGTTTGCCCGTATCGGATGAAAGCGATCCACGCAGGGTATTCCAGTTTGAAGTAATGCCCTCCGATTTGTTGAATTATGTAACCATCAACCGAACCATAACACCCGATTTGGAAGGAGACAACATCGGGGGTGTCGTCAATTTTTTAAACCGCAGTTCGGTAGATCGAAACACCCTTAAAGTTTCGATGGGTATGGGGTACAGTGCACTGGCTCAAAAGCCCATCGGAACTGGAAGCATTTTGCTGGGGGTAGTTAACAAAGCCAAAACCCTTAGTGCAGTGTTTAATGGGTCGTATTTTGGCCGAAATTGGGCCGAACACGCTTATGAACTGGAATATGAAAGCCCTTACAATCACGGCATCAGCGAGCTCAAACTGAAACAGTACAATGGTTTGCGGCAAACCCGCGGATTGAATGCGGCTTTTGAATACAGGCCCAGCAAATGGCTCACCCTCAATACCGTATTTATTCTGGGGCTTAATACCAACGACAAGTACCAGTTTCGCACCAATTACAACTGGTCGGAAGGGTCGGGTTCGCGGGTACGTTTGCACAACCTCCATGGCGTGCTTAGAAACCGGTTTCTGGGCGCCAATTTTAGTGCCCAAATTCAGGTAAACGACCGCTTAAATTCCAAATTGCGGCTCGCATCTTATGATAATTCCTTCCGGTACGGGAATGTTCCGTATGCGCAAGGGGATCCCCGCAATGGCTATTTCTCCGTGGTGTACATCAGCCCGCTTTTGCAGTTTTATGATCGTGATTTCATTGATCTTTATGGAAAACCTGCCGATGCCAACGATCCCAACGCATTTTTAACCAAATTGATTGGTTCCGACAACCCTTACGGTCGGGGCGATGATTACCGCAACATCCAACCGCGATATGGCAAATTTGTAGACGGAAGTGCCTTAACACCCGCCGATTTTAGCTTTTATCAGGCAATATCCGAGCTCAACACAACCCACGAGCAGGATCCGATTGTGGTTCAAAATGACTGGAATTACACCCTCAACAGCCGTGTGAAACTCATTGCCGGCCTTAAATACCGCAGTAAAACAGGCAATCGGAACCTAAGCATCCACAAATGGCAAGTTGATTTTCAAAAATATCCAACCACCCCGCGCCTGCTCACGCAAAGTGAAACCCAATATCCCGATCCCGACAATAATTTCCTGGCAGAATTGGGCAAACCCTATTCCGGAACATTTATGCCATTCCTAACCCGCGATGCACTCAATCATTATGTGCAGCGATTGGGCGATACCTTGCGCAATATTCCCATGAATGTACTCAATCAGGAGTATGTGCTTTGGGCCGGTTCCAAGTACCAGTACACGGAAAAAGTTGCAGCAGGCTATTTAATGACAGAAGCCAAAATTGGCAGCAGGCTTTCCCTGGTAGGCGGGATACGGTTGGAACACACCCATTTGTACGAACAATCGGATACGCTTTCGCCAGTTGCGATACTTGATACGGCCAGCAGCACCTATTATTACCCACCCTTGTTGCGTATAACCGACCAATCTTACCTGGCCGTTTTGCCTTCCCTCAACCTCACCTGGTCGGGCAGTGCATCCAACAACATTCGGGTTGCGGTATCCCGTACCTTTCACCGGCCCAATTTTGCAGAGACAAAACCTGGATTTGCCAATATATATTACGAAGACCTCGATTTCACATTTGGAAATCCCAATTTAAAACCAACGTATTCCATCAATTTTGACCTGGCTTGGGAGCATTTTTGGGGAAACAAAGGGATGTTTTCCATTGGGACTTATTACAAATATGTGACCGATCACATTTTCCTCAAGACGACCGAGGAGTACGACCCCATTCAGGATATAGGTTTTAAGCGTTATGCCAACGCCTCCAATTCCTTTGTATGGGGTTTTGAATGCACACTCAATCGCAGATTCGACTTTTTGCCTGGAATATGGGGTGGGTTTGGGGTAAATTCCAACGTGGCATGGTCGCTTTCGCGTATGTCGGTACCCGGACGTCCGGCTTCCCAACCCATGAGCGGGCAAACGCCTGTTTTGTACAATATGGGTTTGTTTTATGAAAAATACGGCATTGTTGCGCGAACTGCTTTGAATTATACAGGTGCATTTCTCAAAGAACTCAACCTCGCTGCCGTAGTGCCGCTTGGAGGAACAAAACCCGAACTCGTACACACCAATACCGACTTCGATTTGTTTCAGGGCGCCTTTTATTCCCTCGATTTGAGTGTCGGATATCGTTTTAATCCCCATTTTTCGGTCTATCTGGAAGCATCCAACCTGCTCGATGCGCCCAATGTCGACTACGTTGGCAAACGCGAACGGCCCCATCGTACCGGCTATAACAGGCAGCGCGGCCAAATAGTGGCCAAGTATGCCTTTTAACACAAAAAAAAGTTCCATTATATGAAAAATTATTTCCTCCTTTTCAGCTGCATGCTGATATTTGTCTGCACTGCTTTTGCAACCCAACCCCGAAAAGTGTTGGTAATTGGCATTGACGGAACCCGCGCCGATGCGCTTCAAACCGCCAAAACCCCCAACATTGATGCCTTGTTGAACAACGCATTTTACACCTTCGACTCCTGGCATCTCGACATAACCGTGTCGGGCCCTTCCTGGTCGAGCATCATGACGGGCGTATATCATCAAAAACATGGTGTAACCAATAATTCGTATTCAGGCTCCAACTACAATAACTATCCCTATTTCCCCACACGTGCCAAGGAATACAAACCCAACCTGTATTGCGTTCAGATTGCGGAGTGGGCCCCAATGTCGGATGATGTGTACAACGATGGCTGGAATTTGAAGTTAAAAGTGCCCGATGGACAGGGAACACCTACTGAAAATGCAGCGGTTACGCAACTTGCCAATCCCAATCTGGATGTGTTGTTTGTGTATTTTGATGCTGTAGACCTGGCAGGCCATTCCTCCGGATTTAATCCGGCCAATCCATCCTATATTGCGGCGATTGAAAACGTGGACGGCCACATTGGCGGCATTTTGAATGCGCTGTATGCCCGTCCCAATTATGCCAATGAGGATTGGCTTATTTTGATCACCACCGACCACGGAGGAATTGGGACTGGTCATGGCGGCAACACCAACCAGGAGCGTCACATATGGTGGATCGCCAGCGGAAACAATGTAAGTCCGCGTCAATTGACCAATCGCCCCGACCCGGGCAGTTACCAAATCAGCGGGGTTAACCAATCGGTGCGCCGGCAGTCGCCTGTACAAGCGGATGTTGCGGTAACGGCGCTGCATCATTTGTTGTACGATTTGAATTTCAAGCCGGATACCGTTTCCAAATGGAACCTCGATGGTATTTCCTGGCTCGATTCCATTTATGCCACATCTGGTACCCGCAATTTGAAATACAACATTGCAGTGGAATTTTTCCCCAATCCGAGTGCCTCTTCCGTTCAATTCACATTTCCCAAAGCGTTGGATCAGTCTACCCGTTTTGAGTTGCTCGACATGAGCGGTATGGTTTGTCGTCAGGAGGATTTGATGCCCGGCGCTGAACGATTTGCTTTGAGTGTAGCCGGGTTGGCAAAAGGGGCATACCTGGCTCGTTTTTCGTCGGCCGAGGCGAGCGCCACATTGAAATTGATGGTGGAATAATGCTGCTTTTCAGGTGTATCCATATGCCAACGCCCATTGCTGGCAGATTTTCCAAGACAAGCAGAAAATATAAAAAAAATCGGTTCCAAGCTCGCTTGGAACCGATTTTTCCTTTTTCAACCGTCGCACTGTTTGGATTTGTGCATGACATTCGGTCTAAATCACATCCTTGGTATAGACGACAATTCGTGCGAACGCGCAAGGGGTGATCAGGAGAATTTCACGGTTATCTCCACCAAAAGTGGCGAATTTTTACCGACTTGGTGGTTCCATCTGCAAGCGTAAGGGTTGCATCTTTGTCGCAGGTACCGTCGCCAAAATCGAGGCTGCGTGTTTTGCCGTTGGCAATGAATTGCAACACACCTGCAGAGATCCAGGGGCAGGCCACTTTTTTCACCAGTGGGCTTGTAATATTTAAGGTATAAGATACCCCGTTGCGGTTGGTACCGCTGGCTGAGCCAGAGATGTTCCAAACATCGTCAATTCGGGCTGTTGTGGAGGCGCCTTCAACCAGCGTACGGGTACGGGTGGAGCTGTAAGTAGCTTGAGCGCCGCCTGGGTACAGCAGGGTTTCATTCACCGATACTGTAAAGAAAGGTTGATTGGCGGCATTCAAACCCGCATTGGTCACGGTTTTGGAACCCTCAAATTTTACATTTTCGAAGTAAAAATTATCGAAAGTAAAGCTGCGGCTTGCACCGGTCACGTTCATCGGGTTCGTTTGGGTAATTACAATTTTGCCTTTATAAGTGTACCCGTTTTTGGTACATCCGGCACTGGAGTAATCGAGCGTAATGGTATTGGGCCAGGTTCCTTTGGGTTGTGCGAAACTCACAGTGGGGCAGTCGCTGCGGTCATCGGCGCCCATAAAAGCATCTACAGAGGCATCCACATCGGCGTCAATTTGTTCGGAAAGGTCATTGTGAGCAACAATGTCTTCGGCAATAAGCTGATCGGCAGTAGCACTGGAATCGCTGTCTTTTTTACAGGATTGAAACATTAATCCGGCGAGCAATAAAACGGGCAAAAAAATCAGAAGCTTTTTCATGTTGTGGTTCATGTGTTTAAAAAGTGAATGTTATTTCACAAAGGGCCCTTGTATGTGTTCCGTTGTTGGAAACGCTAGTTTGGATGGAGAAAACCCAAAGAAGTTTAATGGCAAAGCAAAAAATAAATTTAAATTTTCAAAAAAATATTATATTTATCATTTATTAATGTTTAAAAGTTTAATAAAA
>JAGWYI010000293.1 GCA_018969455.1 Bacteroidota bacterium
ACCAATCCAAAAATATATTACTTTCAAAGAATCACTGTGTTTTTTGGAGAGGTCGGGACTTGAACCCGTCCCGATTTCTCGGGACCGTTACAGGGCGGCATTCTAACCGACTGAACTACCAATCCAAAAATATATTACTTTCAAAGAATCACTGTGTTTTTTGGAGAGGTCGGGACTTGAACCCGTCCCGATTTCTCGGGACCGTTACAGGGCGGCATTCTAACCGACTGAACTACCAATCCAAAATGTGCTGTTTTTCAAAAGCGGGGCAAAGATAATAGCATCAGTTTTAATCATGCAAGCTTTTTCAAAAAAAACTCTGAAAAAAATCGAGTTGTGCCCAACAGCAAAAAATCAGACAGATACATCGTACCTTCGCCTTTCTTATGCGCCGAATCCCTTGTGCATTTCAACATCCTAACCAACATTGAATTACTATGGCAATGACATTCATGGATTTTGAAAAACCCCTGGAAGCACTGTACGAACAACTAGAAAAGTTGAAAGAAGTTGGTGAAAAAGGAGAATTGGATGTGACCGATATGCTTCGGGAACTCGAAAATAAAATCAAAATCAAACGGGATGAGATTTTTTCGAAGCTTAGCGGCTGGCAGAAAGTGCAGTTATCCCGACACCCGGAACGTCCCTACACCTTGTTTTATGTCAATACCATGTGCAGCAAATTTGTGGAACTGCACGGCGACCGTTGCGGCGGCGATGACCATGCCATTGTAGGCGGCTTGGCCGAACTTGATGGCCAAACCGTTATGGTTATCGGACATCAGAAAGGCGTAAATACCAAAATGCGCCAATACCGCAATTTTGGTATGGCCAATCCTGAAGGATACAGAAAGGCGCTGCGCCTTATGAAATTGGCTGAACGTTTCGGATTCCCTGTAATTACGCTTATTGATACGCCTGGCGCATTTCCCGGACTTGAAGCCGAGCAGCGTGGTCAGGCAGAAGCCATAGCCCGGAATCTGTTCGAAATGGCTCAATTGCGCGTGCCCATTCTTTGTTATGTGATTGGGGAGGGTGCTTCCGGTGGTGCATTAGGCATTGGCTTGGGTGACCGGGTGTTTATGCTGGAGTACACCTGGTATTCGGTGATTTCCCCTGAATCTTGTTCATCTATTCTCTGGCATTCCTGGGATTTTAAAGAGCAAGCTGCTGAGGCACTGAAACTGGATGCCGATAATATGCTCAGTTTTGGTTTGATTGATGGTATCTTGAAGGAACCCGTAGGAGGTGCACACAACTCACCAGAAGAGATGGCCGCCAACCTAAAGAAACACATTCTGGAAACCCTTTCCACTTTGATACCTAAGGATCCGGAAGAACGTATTCTCGAACGAATTAATAAGTACAGCAAAATGGGCCACTACAAACGCGTCCCGCTGGCTGTAACAAATACGAAATAATCCTGTTTATTCTCAGAATCAGAATCCTTGCCATGCTGGAAAAGATCCGCATTGCTCTTTTTAAAAATGCCTTACACAGTTTGTTCGTGCAGCAAAAACGAAACCGTTTCCTGCACAACACACAAAGTGCACAAACCATTGGCTTGCTGTTTGATGCCACCAAATTGCAAGATCGTAAGGAGGTGTTGGTTTTTACCGAAACACTGGAAAAAAAAGGCAAAAAAGTTGATTTGTTGGGTTTTTTTAATCAAAGAGAGGCGCCCGATAACAGCACTTTCCCCAATTTTAATCAAAAAGACTTGTCTTGGATTTACATTCCAAAGTCGGAAAATGCCCTTCAGTTTGCTCAAAAAAAACATGATTTGCTCATTTGCTTGAACCCTGCACAGATGCCAGCCCTGGCTTGGGTAGCGCTTAAAAA
This sequence comes from Bacteroidota bacterium, assembly GCA_018969455.1. GTDB lineage: Bacteria > Bacteroidota > Bacteroidia > Chitinophagales > Saprospiraceae > M3007. The sequence goes on from JAGWYI010000293.1 coordinate 1,843, forward strand.
CCAGGCCCTCATGAAAATTGGCTTGGCTGGGGCTTTGGCCAATGATTTCGACCTTCAGTTGGATGTGCCTGAAAACAAAGGTCCACAATATTTTTTTGATCAAATGTTGCTCTATCTCAATAAATTGTCTTGATTCTGAATATGAGTCTGCAAAAAAGATTAACCGGAACCGGCGTTGCGCTGGTTACTCCCTTTAAAAATGGAGTCATCGATTGGGAAGGCCTCGAACGTGTGATTGAACATGTGATTGCTGGTGGGGTTGAGTTTTTAGTTAGTCTGGGTACTACAGGCGAATCGGTAACTACATCTGACGACGAACATCGCCAGATTCTTGATTTTACCATTAAAATCAATCGTGGGCGCTTGCCACTGGTTGCCGGCATATTTGGAGGCAACAATACGTCTGATTTGGTTCGTAAAATCAAATCGTATCATTTTGACGGGATAGATGCCTTGCTTTCCAGCAATCCTGCCTACAACCGTCCCGGTCAGGAGGGCATTTTCCAACATTATATGGCGCTGGCGGAGGCATCTCCTTTGCCCATCATCATTTACAACGTTCCAAGCCGAACCGCTTCTAACATGCATGCCGAAACCACGTTACGCCTTGCGCATGCGAGCGACAAGTTTATCGGTATAAAAGAAGCCAGTGACGATATTTATCAGGTTATGAAAATCTTAAAAGGTCGTCCGGATGGCTTTTTGGTGCTGAGTGGAGATGACTTCATCACCCTGCCCTTAATTACTGGAGGAGGCGATGGCGTTATTAGTGTAATTGCCAACACCATTCCACGGCCATTTACCGATATGGTACGTGCAGCCCTCAGGCATGATTTGCCTACAGCCCAAGATTTGAATTTTAAAATGCTGGAATTGTACCGTTTGCTGTTCATCGAAGGTAATCCTGTTGGGGTAAAAGCTGCGCTTGAACTGCAAGGAATTTGCGGCAGGGAAGTTCGATTGCCGCTGGTACAAATGAGTGCTGAAGGCGTTCACCAAATGATGGCTGGTTTGGAACCTTTTATGGAAACACGCAGATAAATAGGTGTAAAACAGGGGGAAATTCCGATTTTACACAGTATCGCCCCTGTTTTATTCCCAATTAGTTTTTAATAATCATCTCCGGCTTCGTCATCCGGTGCCGTTGCTGCTGCGCCAACAACTGCTTTAACTGGAGCAACAGCAATTTTTTCCTTCACTTTTACTTCAATTTCAGCGGCAACTTCAGGGTTATCAAGCAGAAACTGCTTGGCGGCATCGCGACCCTGGGCAATTTTGGCTCCATTGTAGCTGTACCATGCACCGCTTTTCTGGATCACATCAAGGTCGGAACCCAAATCGATGATTTCACCCACTTTGGAGATGCCCTGGCCAAACACAATATCAAATGATGCCACCCGGAAGGGGGGGGCCAACTTGTTCTTTACCACTTTTACTTTTACCTGATTGCCCACCACATTGCCATCTTTGTCTTTCATGGCAGCACCGCTTTTGCGGATATCCAGACGCACCGAAGCATAAAATTTCAAGGCATTGCCGCCTGTAGTCGTTTCGGGATTACCGAACATTACCCCAATTTTTTCACGCAGTTGGTTGATAAAAATGCAGCAGCAACCCGTACGGCCAATGTTGGCAGTGAGTTTGCGCATGGCCTGGCTCATTAAGCGGGCCTGCAAGCCCATTTTGGAATCACCCATTTCGCCTTCAATTTCAGAACGCGGTACGAGTGCAGCCACCGAGTCAACAACTAAAATGTCAACAGCGCCAGATCGGATCAAGTTTTCGGCGATTTCCAATGCTTGCTCGCCATTGTCGGGCTGACTGATGAGCAAATTATTTACATCCACGCCCAGCGCCTCGGCATAAAAACGGTCAAACGCGTGTTCCGCATCAATAATTGCTGCAATTCCGCCCTTTTTTTGACATTCTGCAACAGCATGAATGGCCAGTGTGGTTTTACCAGATGATTCCGGACCATAAATTTCAATGATTCGGCCTTTAGGGAAACCGCCACAGCCAAGGGCTATATCCAGCCCAAGCGAACCGGTTGAAATGGTTTCTACCTCAATGGCTTGTTTGTCGCCCAGGCGCATGATGGTGCCTTTGCCATAGGTCTTATCCAGGCGTTCTATGGTAGCCTGCAGGGTTTTGAGTTTTTGTTCTTTTTCGGTCGACATGATTGCTGATCCTTTTTGTTTATGATTTCGGCACAAAAATAAACAAAATGTTTTTCTTTCAAAACATTTTTTTGAAAAATTACAAAAAATCTTTCAATGAGGGCAAAGATAAGGGCTCATTGTTGGCGCATTTGCGACACTTTTACCAAAAAATACAGGGTGTTTTTTATCTAAATAAAGATTTTTTTAGGCCTAAGCATTTGATTTATAGGCAAATAGAAAAAAATGGTTCTGGTAGTCAGCGATGAAGTTGTTATAAGGCTTTGCGTAGGCGCGCCACTGGGATATTGAGTTGTTCGCGGTATTTTGCCACGGTACGGCGCGCGATGTTGTACCCTTTTTTCAGGAGGATCGACTTCAATTTTTCATCGGAGAGCGGACGGCGTTTATTTTCTTCACCAATAATATCGCTTAAAATTTTCTTCACTTCGAGGGTTGATACTTCCTCGCCGTCCTGGGTTGAGAGGCTTTCGGAGAAGAAATCTTTGAGGCGTTTGGTTCCGAATTCGGTTTGGACGTATTTGGAATTGGCCACCCTTGATACGGTTGATATATCGAGCCCAGTTGCGTCGGCGATATCTTTGAGTATCATAGGGTGTATTTTTTTCTGATCGCCGGTAAGAAAGTATGCTTCCTGGTGTTTGAGGATAGCGCCCATGGTAAGCAGCATGGTTTGCTGGCGTTGTTTTATGGCATCTATAAACCATTTGGCGCTGTCTATCTTTTGTTTAATAAACAGAACCGCTTCTTTTTCGGTGCGGGAAGCACGGCGCCCGTTTCGGCCGTTGTGATAGGCCCGGAGCATGTCGCGGTATTGGTCGTTGATGCGAAGTTCGGGGGCATTGCGTGCATTGAGAGAAAGTTCGAGCACCCCGTCGCGGTTTTGAACGATGAAATCGGGAATTACATAATTTTGGTTTCGGTCACCTTTTGAGGTAAAGCCACTGGCTGGCTTGGGGTTGAGTTTTAATATTTCATCAACGGCAACTTTGAGATCATCTTCATCAATACTGAGTTGGCGACAAAGTTTGGGATAGTGTTTTTTGGTAAATTCATCAAAGTATTGATCGATAATACGAATGGCAATGTGAATCGCTTGTTTTTCTTCAAAGGAAACCAATTCGTCTTCCTGCCGAAGCCGGGCTTTTAATTGTAGCAAAAGGCACTCCTGCAAATCGCGGGCGCCGCATCCGGGAGGGTCAAACTGTTGGACTTTGAGGAGAATATCAATGATTTCTGCCTCGGTGGTACTTACATTCTGACTAAACAGCAGATCGTCGACCATGGCAGTGGTATCGCGGCGGAGATAGCCATCATCATCGATGGAGCCAATAATTTGGAGTGCAATTTTGTTTTCGCGCTCGTCTTTCAGGTTGATCAAACCAATTTGTTCCTCCAGATACTCATGAAAAGTTTTCTCAAAAGCCAATGGAACCGATTTTTCCTCCTCATCACCGCGTTCTTCGCCCTTGGTTTTATAGGTAACCGGATCGTCTTCAATAAAATCCATCAGGTAATCATCAAGCTCCACATCATCATCGCGCATACTGACCGCATCTTCTTCGCTGGCGTAATCATCCGATGATTCCTGTTCAATCGATTCCAGCATACTGGCCGACTCTTCAGACTCTCCATCTTCAGCGGCTTCCGCTTTTTGTTCCCGGGCGTAATAATCAACGTCCATATCTCCCAGATCCATT
>JAGWYI010000294.1 GCA_018969455.1 Bacteroidota bacterium
GTGGAACGCACCACACAGATTGACGAACCCCACAAATTACGGGCAGGGCAGGTGATCCGGCTGTTTGTCAACCACGAACAGGATCAAACATCCGAAGTGCAGGGGGTGATCAATTATGTGGATCGGAATAAAATGAAAATCATTCTCAATGCCCGCGATGTGCCCGAATGGGCGGCACTCGGGAAATTGGGTATCGATATGCTGTTCGACGATCGTAGCTATCAGGAAATGGACAAAGCGCTGCAAAAAGTGATGCAGGCCAAGGGCGACCGGCTTGCCGAATTGCGGCAGATTCTGATGCCCCCCCATGCCCATTTCAAATCCATACCGCCTTCTTTTCACCGCGAAGACCTGCTCAACGGGATAGTGGCTGAAATTGCCCATCTGAATGCATCCCAACAAGCAGCAGTCCAATCAATCCTGTGTGCCCGCGATGTAGCCATTGTACACGGGCCGCCCGGAACCGGTAAAACCACCACCCTCGTGGCAGCCATTCAATTGCTGTGCCGCCGGGAAAGTACCGTTTTGGTGTGCGCCCCCAGCAATACCGCCGCCGACCTGCTCACCGAACGCCTGGCCGAAAAAGGCCTTTCAGTTGTACGCGTGGGTAATATCAGCCGCATCGACGAGCATATATTACCCCACACCCTTGAAGCCATCCTCAGCCGACACCCGGAAAGCAAAAACATCAAAAAAGTAAAAATAGAAGCGGCAGAATGCCGCCGACAGGCTTCCCGTTACAAACGCCATTTCGATGCAGAAGCCCGACGCGAACGCACACACCTCCAACAACAGGCGCGGGAGTTGGAAGCCTGGGCGAATCAACTCGAACAACGCCTGGTAGATCAAATACTAAGCAGTGCCCAGGCCATTACATGCACCCTGGTTGGGGCCGCGCATCCGGTACTCGACCGGTACAGCTTCCGCACCTGCGTCATTGATGAAGCCGCGCAAGCCCTGGAACCCGCCAGCTGGATACCCATCGCCAAAAGCAAAAAAGTGATTCTCGCGGGCGATCCTTTCCAATTGCCGCCCACGGTAAAAAGCCTGGAAGCCGGACGAAACGGCCTTTCGCACACCCTGATGGAACGTTTGATCCCCCAAATACCGGAAGCAGTTTGTTTGCTTAAAGTACAATACCGTATGCATCAGGCCATTATGGGGTTTTCCAATACGCGCTTCTATGAAAATACGCTCGAAGCCCACGCCAGCGTAGAGACCCGTCGCCTGGTGGCTCTGGACACCGAAGGAGGGGTGGCCACCTTTTTTGAACCCTTGCTTTTTATTGATACCGCTGGCGCAGGCTTTGAAGAACAAATACAAACCACACAGCACAAAAATGCCCGTTCGCTGAGCCGTTTCAACCCAGAAGAGGCCCTGCTCCTGCGCGAACACCTGCTGCAACTCATTGGCCGTTTTCCCGAAGGACACATCCCGGGCATCGCCATTTTATCGCCTTACCGAGAACAAGTGCATTTTATAGAGCAAATGTTGCGCGAAGACCCCGTTTTAAGCCCGTTTCTAATTACCCGCAAAATGCTGGAAATGAGCGAAAACGAGGGCGGTACTGCCCAACATTCCATCACCGTAAGTACCATCGACGGGTTTCAGGGCCAGGAACGCGATGTGGTGTACATAAGCCTGGTGCGTTCCAATGCCAAAAATGAAATTGGATTCCTCTCCGATTACCGCCGCATGAACGTTGCCATGACACGCGCCCGGATGTTGCTGGTGGTTTTGGGCGATTCGGCAACCATTGGAAACAACAAATTTTATCAGGCATTTCTGGATTATTGTGCTGCGCATGGGCAATACCATACGGCCTGGGAATATATGCGCTAACCGCTATTCCGTGAATTGTACAATTTCATTTTGGCTTCTATTTCGCAGAGAATGCGAAGATTATATTTTACCGCTTTTCTAATTAATTAATACAACATATATAAATAACTGCATAGGAAAGCATTACATCATACTCAAGTATGACAAATATCAGATACTAGCCTAACGGCCGTCATTCTCCCCCGCTGAAAGGTCCGCTTACATTTGTCAAAAAATCGGACAATATGAAATGGACCTTCTTGCTCTTCTGCTTTTTTACCGGTACGCTGGCTTTCGCCCAGAGTAGTTACCTGGTAACCAAATTTGAGATGAAAATCAAGGGCACTTCCAACCTACACAATTGGGAATCAAGCGCTTATGAAGTTCGTGCCAATGGCAATTTTACTGTTACGGCAGGCACACTCAAATCACTGCAAAGCTTATACCTCGAAATTCCGGTCAAAACGATAAAAAGTACCAAAGGCTCGGTCATGGACAACAAAACCTATGACGCTTTGAAAGCCTCCAGCAACCCCAACATCATGTACAAATTCGACAAATTGTTGAGCCTGGGGAAGCGCGATAATGTGTACGACATCAACACGGCCGGATACTTAACCATTGCCGGCTCCACCCACCGAATTGAAATGTACGTGCAAGGGCAATTAAATGCCGATGGCTCCATCACTTTCATCGGATCGAAAAGCATCAAAATGACCGACTATAACGTGAGCCCACCTACTGCACTGATGGGTACCCTCACCACCGGAAACGATGTTGAAATCGCATTCCAGATCACCTTCAAACAAATTTAAAACCTAACTTGATTGTATGAAAAAGTTCGCAATCCTTCCAGTTTTCGCGCTTTGTTTGAGCGCAATCCAGTTGATGGCACAGCAACCTGAAATTCAGTACTACCGCCCCTGGAACAAAGATGGCATCAACGTATTTGAACCCTCCAAAAAAACACCGCAACCTGAATACACCGGCTTTAAACTGCGCATAGGCGGCGCATTTACCCAGGATTTTCAGTCGCTGAAAAGCCAAAATACCCCAACCTATGTGGCAACAAGTACCACCAACCCGCTCAACAAAAACCTGTTGTACGGTGTCATTAAGTACAAAGACGCGAATGGTGCAAGCGTATACGCCAACTCCGACTCTACCAGCGCCAAATTGAACGGTTTCAACCTGGCCATGGCCAACCTGAACTTCGACATTCAAATTGCAGATGGTATCCGGGTTTGCCTCGAAAACTACATGTCTTCTCGCCACCACAACGAATTCTGGGTAAAAGGCGGTTACATTCAAATCGACAAACTGCCGATGTTCAACAACCCAAAATGGTATACCGATTATGTACGGGTAAAAATCGGTCACTTCCAGCCCAATTTTGGCGATATGCAATTCCGGCGCTCTGATGGCGGCAATACCATGTACAACCCATTTGTGGAAAACCTGATTTTCGACGCATTTACCACCGAAATTGGCGGGGAAGTATATTTTTTCCCAATTAATGGTTTGATGGTGATGGGGGGTATGACTTCCGGTTTCATCAACGGCAACATCGACAATTACGCACCGGTAGCACAAGCGCCCAATGTGGATCCCAGCAAAAAAAGCCCTTCCATCTTTGGTAAAATTGCTTACGACAACCAATTCGGCGATTTGCGCGTACGCCTGTCTGCTTCTTTATACAACAATGCCAGCAGCGCCCGCAACACTTTGTATGCTGGCGACCGCACCGGCTCGCACTACTTCATGGTGATCGAACCATCTACAGGCACCTATTCCGGCAACAAAGACTCTGGCCGTTTTACCAGCATGGGTGTAAACAACAGCATCAAAGCCGTGATGATCAACCCGTTCCTGAAATTCCACGGACTGGAAGTATTTGGTTCTTATGAGATGATCAAAGGCCGCACCTATGCCGAACGCACCGACCGAAAATTCAATCAACTCGCAGTAGAGGGCTTGTACCGCTTCCTGAAAAATGAATCTGCTTACGTGGGCGCACGCTACATTCAAGCAAAAGGAACACCCCAGGGTTATACCAACGAAATTACCATCAATCGTTTGGCATTTGCGGCAGGCTGGTTCCCCACCAAAAACCTCTTGCTGAAAGGGGAAATCGTTTCTCAACAATACAACGACTTTGCAAAAACCGATTATCGCAACGAAGCCAAATTCAATGGATTTATGGTGGAAGCTGTGATTGGTTTCTAAGTAAATCCTTCTATTCAATCAAAGAGGCTGTTTCCCAAAACCAAGGAAACAGCCTCTCTTTCAAACTAAATCCCTATGCCAATCCGAATCGGCATCCAAAGCAACCCTTTGTGGTTATTCATGCTGCTTCTCCTTTGTATGGGAAATTCCGCCCACAACAGCATCCGCATCAAAAAACGGATGCACATTCTGGATGGCAGCGCCTTGCTGCTGAAAGGCAGCTCCAACGTAAATGTTTTTACCTGCGACTGCAACGAACGCTTCCCCGATCAACTGATTGAAGCTGATAACTCCGGAACTTATGTGCGTTTTTCACAGGGAGAATTGAGTCTGCCCACCCGAAAATTCGATTGCCGCAACCGCAAAATTGATGCGGATATGCAAAAAGCCCTCGATGCCGAACATTATCCCTACATCCGAATCCAGCTGCAAGACGCCTTGGTTGATGTCAGATGTTTACATGGAGGTTGCAAAGAATGGTTTGATGTGCAAGGGAACGTACTGATTACCATCAAGAACACCACACGAAAAGAATTTTTGGTGGCTAAAATGAAAATAATCGGACCCGATCAAATGCTGCTGAAAGGAGAGAAAGCCCTGCAAATGAGCAGCTATGGCATTGATCCGCCAGAAGCGCTGTTTGGAATGATCAAGGTAAATGACTGGATCACTTTTTCATTCAATTTGAACTTATCTACCGAAAATTTGCCATAAACGCTTGCAAGCCCTTCAAAACGCCTCCAATTTTTCACCGATCAATCAATATTGAACCATGACAAAATTTCTTTTAAAAGGCTTTGTTGCCGGTGCAGCCCTTTTGCTATTGAGCTATGCTGCTCTTTATCTGGTTGTGCATTTTTTCCCAAGCCTGGCCGAACAATACTACGACCCCATTTTCAATTTTGAGGGTGAAAAAGGGATCCTATATTTTGTGCATCCATTCATTCTGAGCTTCGCGCTGGCCTGGTTCTGGCGGCGGTTCAAAAGCCTGTTCCACGGCCCATTCTGGTGGCGCGGCATCGAACTGGGGCTGGTATACGCCCTCATAGCCACCCTACCGAATATGTGGATTACATTCAGCGCACTGTCTGTGTCGCTCAGCATGGTACTCACCTGGTTTGCCTACGGTTTGTTCCAGGCCATTGTTGTTGGTGTTATTTTTGCCAAAATCAGCCCGTAACAAGGGTTGCTTTCCAACTCAAATGCCCGCAATTGCCTCTCATTGAAGTAGTTGCGGGTATTTTATTTGCCATCCAAGCCGCCGTTCATAAAATTGACCAGCGATAAAACAAGCGAAAGCAAAATGGCCGACATCAGGCTGTCTACCCGAAATCCATTGAGCAGATTATCCACCAACAAAATCATCAAACCATTGATAACCAACAAAAACAATCCCAAGGTCAGAATGGTAATCGGCAAAGTCAAAATCACTAAAATAGGACGTATAGCAAAATTAACTATACCTAAAATGAGCGCCGCAATTACCGCCACTTCATACCCGGCAACATGAATACCGGAAAAAACCTTGGAACAAGCATAAATAACGAGGCCGTTGATCAGCAGGGAAATGAGTAAACGCATGGGCTGTTTTTTGAATCTATACCAGGATTCGCCGGATTTTGTGGATAAATCAGGGTGGATTTCGCTGATTTATAATGATTTATAAAGATC
>JAGWYI010000295.1 GCA_018969455.1 Bacteroidota bacterium
ATCCTGATATATCCACAAAATCCGGCGAATCCTGGTATAATAAGTATTAATGCAACACTCCGGTCTGCCTGGCTCAGGGCTTCGGGTCGGAAATATATCCAAGAAACAGCAAGGTATTGGTCGGAATATGCCGTAGCGCCAGCACAAAAGGTGCGTTGAAGAAAAAGGTGGGAGGCGCCGAATTGATTCCAAATCCAATAGAACTCACCGCTGCGCCTTCCGCGCCTTTTTCATCCACTTTCAAGATGAGTTTGTGTTTAAACTGACGAATGAAAATAGGGTTAGCAGCTGTCCCCATTTTGCTGAAATCGGCATTAATATCGGAAAATGGAACATCCATTCCCAAATTTTTGAATATTTCCACCATGTCGTTGTCATACGTCAAGTCCATACGGGGTATCAACACCTGTGCCCGGCTATATACCATTTTATTAAACATGTTCGACCAGGTACTTGGGGTAATGTTCAAATGCCAATTGGGATCTTGGTTGCTTGAATTGGACTGAATAAGATTTAAACTAAAAATGGAATCTTTAAATGGTATGTCTACCAGATTGAAGTTCTCGGTTTGAGAAAAGTTGAAAAGGCGGTCGGCCTGAAAGTATTTTACCTGCTTGGTGCTGCCATCTGCCCGGGTGAAGGATTGGGTAAAACTGGCATTTGGATCAAATCCTGTGGCCCAATCTGATTTGAAATACAAGGCATTAATCAAAAAGGCGACATCCTGATCGGTAATTTTGTTTAAAATTTGGTTTATTTTACCTTCCGTGCTGTTGTTCACCCATGAATTGATGGCATTTAATGCTTGTTGGGAGTCGTTGAAGGACAAGGATGTGGTTTCTGCTTTGTAGGCAGCAGAGAGGGTTTCGGTAAACGTTGGCTTTACTGAAATTCGGCTTGGGTCGTAAAAGTAGGCGTTTGCGCAGCGCAAATTTCCCGATTTGGTCAAAATTTGGGTCAAATCCTGGTTTAAAAGGTTTAAATCATCCACATCATCAGCCTGCCACTCGAGAAAATCTAACATGTTTTTTCTGGTAATCCCATTGGCACCATTCAGGGCCATTTGCAAGGCCGTTTGCAAACTGTAAGGGGAAACCACCACATTCTCCCGGGGCTTATCCAACTGTGCCTGTCGGAATATTTTCCAACCAATAATTTGATTCATTTCAGCCAATTGGGCAACATCTCCGCTTGGGTTGTTTTGAATCACCTGCGTATCCTGGGGGGTGCAGGAAACCAACAGGCTCAAAAGGAAGACTGCATACATGCATTTTTTGCGCATAGATTTAGTTTTTAGGCGTGTATCTGTTTATCCTTTGGCGACTAAAGCTCAGAATGCACGCTCATGGTGAAATAATGGGCGCCGATCGGCAAAGACCAGGCCTTATTTCCCATCTAACGCAAAATGATGCAAGCAGGTTGGTTACTTTGCAAGAAATGGATGCAGCTTGTATACCTTACACCGTCAGATTTTGTGCATAACGATTTTTATAAATTATTATAAATCAGCGAAATACATCCTGATTTATCCACAAAATCCGGCGAATCCTGGTATAGTTTTGGCTATTGGAAAACGGTGTTTCGTCAATCAATAAGCAACAGATTTCTATAAATTGATGCCGCCGCTGGCTTCAATGCGTTGCCCATTGATCCACTTGGCATCGGGACTGCACAAAAACGCTACAATTCCTCCAATATCCGTCGCATCACCCACTCGGCCCAAGGCTGTATTTCCTGCCATAAAGGCCTTTCCTTGCGGATTGTTCCGAATGGCCGCATTGTTAAAATCGGTTTCAATCGGTCCGGGCGCCAATACATTGACATTAATTCCACGAGATCCGATCTCCTTGGCCAAATACCGGGTAAAGGTTTCAATGGCCCCTTTCATGGATGCATAAATGGAATATCCCGGCACACAAAAGCGGGTCGTACCAGTGGATATATTCACAATACTGCCTTCGTCGTTCATCAAAGCCAGTGCTTTTTGGGTAAAAAAGAAGACCCCTTTAAAATGCACCTTCATAAATCGATCAAAGTCGGATTCGGTAGCCTGGAGAAATGGAATGGTTTGACCCATACCCGCATTGTTGACAAGACAATCAAATTTATCCACACCCCATTTTTCCTGAAGAGAAATGGATAAATTATTAAAGAACATTTCATACGTATCCAATTGTTCCATATCAAGATGTAGGGAAATTGCGCTTCCTCCGGTTTGTTCAATTTGCGATGCAACTGCCCCAGCTTCCGTTCTGCCGGTTTTGTAGGTTAGCACAATCCGGAAACCTTTTTCCGCCAAACGCAAGGCCATGTCACGGCCTAAACCCCGGCTGCTGCCGGTAATTAATGCAATTTTTCTCGACTCCATGTAGGGTTATCTGTTAAGATGAAAAATGTGTTTTTCGTTGTGATTCAAAGCGTTATATGCAAAACAACAGGGATGCATTCATTTTTTGACTTTGTTGCCCGATTTTTTGGGCAGGTTTTCCCGGTTATACGCAGCCCCTGCTTCAACCAGGCTGGCGATTAATTCCAACGGAGGTTCTGTGTTGTAATCAAATTTTACCGCCGATTTTGTTCGTCCGAATTTACGCAGTGCATTTTCAAAAGGGGCTAGATATTTGGGCGGCATGTAAATGGCATAATGATCTTTAAAACAAGCATACCAAATGAGGGATCCATTTAATTTAAAACCCGGCATTTGATAGCTAAATACTTCCGTGGCATCGGGTGCGGTTGTTTTTATGATGGCACGGATGCTTTCCATATACTCCCGGTGCGGGTCGGTCAATTGGTCAAAGTATTGTTGAACAAGAGAATTCATCGCAATTTAAATGTAATTTTTGTAAAGGCTGATTTTCAGTTCAAGACGACGGGCTAGCCAGCTGTTTCCAGAGCCAAGTTCGTTTAATATCCACAAGGATTCCTCCAAATAACCGGTCTTTTTTTCTGGCGTCCAAAAATGGGGAGGGATTTGAAGATTAGCGATTCGATCGGCCAGTTTAACTGCCCAAATTTCATGGGGTTGCTCCCGAATGCGCATCAGGCTGTCGGCCATCTTTTGGTGTTTATCCACAATTAAGGCATTTTTGCTGAGCGCAGCAACACCTGCTGCAATGCGGTGGCCAAATTGTGCTTCCAATTCCGATTCCTCTATATCGCTGTCTTCCAGTGTATCGTGCAGAATGGCGCAACAAAGGGATAAGGTGGGGTCCATACCCGGGCTGTGATGAAGTGCGCCAAGCGTTTCCAGTACAACAGCCCCAATGTGCTGGGTGTAGGGTAGTTCCAAACCAGGTTCTGCACTGCCATACATTTGCCTGTGGTGAAGTTTGCCTGCGAGTTGCCAGGCTGCGCTGATGATATCTGGATTATACATAAAGTGTAAAATGTATATTTAGAAATCGTTAAACTGATGTTTGAACCATATTTGAGGCCGATACTCATATAGATATTCCCCATCGGCCACAAATCCCAATTTTTGTAAAACTGCAATGGAGGCCTTGTTCTTCGAATCGGCGGAAGCAAAAAGCCGATTGGTACGCAAGGTGTCGAAGGCGTATTGTACCCACACTTTTCCTGCCTCGGTTGCATAGCCTTTACCCCAAAAATCGGGGATAAACCGGTAACCCAGGTCGTAAAAAAGAATATGCCCGTTAGTATGGGTGTTTACCAGCTTTAATCCGCTCCAGCCCGCAAATCGACCCGATTCCTGTTCTATCACGGCCCAACGTCCGATTCGATTTTCCCGATATTGTTTCTGTAAATGTAAAATTATTGCTTCTGATTGTTCCTGTTTCGTTACCACATGCCCACCTAAATAAGCATGTACTGCCGGATTGGAATCCAATTCATAAAAGCCATCTGCATCGGTCATCTCAACCGGGCGCAACAACAAACGTTGGGTATATATGGGCGTATGCATGAAAACTGGATCTTTTTATGTGCTTCGAAGCGGTTCTTTTGAGTAGGGGAATTTCTATTTAAGTTGTTGAATTTCAATACGTAATGTGAAAATGCGCCTTTGCCGCATGTATCCTGCACCCAGGCCAAAACGCCTCATTTATGTTTTTGCTGCACACGGATCAAAGTGTCCTGCACAAAAGTGCGCAGAATAAAATGAATTCTCGCCAAGGGTGGACAGATATACTTTATGCCGCCAGATCTTGTGCACAACGATCTTTATAAATGTTTATAAATCATCGTAATCCATCCTGATTTATCCACAAAATCCGGCGAATTCTGGTAAAGAACGCTTGTTGGGTTAAAATTACCGTTCTTTTTCAGCCAGAACCAATCTTTCTTCGGCGCGAGTGTTTTTGATGCAGGTAGCTTAGAAACGGTTTAAAGCATTTTCTGAGGTATTGATTTTTTATTGGCTCTCAATTGATGTCCAAATAAAGGCAGAATATCGGGGGAATCGGTTTATTTTTGACTGAATAATGCGCGCGTTCTGCAATTATTTTTCAACTTTATCGTCAAACCTAAATCCGATTCATGATACCTCGTTTGTTGCTCTTCATTTTTATCTCTTTGTCAACAATATCCAAGTTAAGTGCCAAGAATTGGCAGGTAGGATTTGGCAAAACGTATACCAAGCCCAGTCAGGTGGCCAATCTGGTTTCGAATGGCGATACGGTATCCATTGATCCGGGTTTGTATTCGGGTGATGTGTGTACCTGGAAGGCATCAAAACTGTGGTTGCGTGGCCTGGGCGCGCCTGGAGTGTACGCCCATTTGGAGGCCAATGGGCAAAATGCCGGTGGAAAAGCAATCTGGGTGATCCAGGGCGACTCGGTTACAGTACAAAATATCGAATTTTCGGGTTGCCAGGTACCCGATCACAACGGCGCCGGCATTCGGGCGGAAGGCTTGCATTTGCATGTGTTGTTTTGTAGTTTTCATCACAATGAGATGGGTATTTTAACCACCAATGATGACAATGCAGCCTTTGTGTTTGAGCATAACGCATTCTCTTACAATGGGTATGGGGATGGGTTTAGTCACAATGTGTACGTTGGTTCGGTATTTTCCCTGGTTTTTCAGTATAATTATTCCCACCACGGAAAAGTGGGGCACTTGTTAAAAAGCCGAGCCCAATACAATTACATCTTATACAATCGACTCACCGACGAAACGGGTTCCGATGCAAGCAGGGAAATTGACTTGCCCAACGGCGGTACAGCCATTATCCTCGGGAATGTCATTGAACAAAGTCCAGAAAGTCAAAACGGAAACATCATCGGTTTTGGCATGGAAGGGCTGGCCAATTTCCCACCTCACGATTTGTATTTGGCATACAACACCATCGTAAATGACCGGTTTGCAAGCAGAACGGTGCAATTTCCAGCAGGTTTACATACATTTTCAGCCAAAAACAACCTTATTGCCGGACCGGCTGTTTTCATCGATGCAGGCGGCGCCCCGGCAATTCTGGATACGATACGAAATGTATTCATACCGCTTGTTCCTGCCGCAGGCTTTAAGGATGCTGCCAATTACGATTACCGACTGCTTGCAGGCGCCTCTGCAATTGATCTGGCTATACCGCCAGGCCTCGTAAACGGGTTTGATTTACAAGCTATTAAAATGTATGATCATCCCTTCAACTGGATTGCTCGCACCCCCTCGGGCAATGCATCGGATGTGGGTGCATTTGAATGGAATTCTCCCTTGGCAAATCAGAATCCCGGGATGCGCCCGATAACTGTATTT
>JAGWYI010000296.1 GCA_018969455.1 Bacteroidota bacterium
TTTAGCCTCCTCTTGTTTTCCTGCCGCATGGAACGCAATTTACCTGCGGAAGGCCTAAACGAAATGTGTGCCCCTTACGACCAGTTTGCCGCCAACCGCGCTTATCCTTCCTTCGAATTCGACTGGAAGGGCTGGCAAGCAAACCTCGCCAGCGCTCGCATGCGCGCGAACCCCAGCCTGGAACGCAATCCGGGTTGCGGTGGCAATCCGACTTCCTGGGCGCTGCAAGGCCCCGGAAATGTGGGCGGACGCGTAAATACGCTTGCCGTAAAACCCGATGATGAACTTACCGTGTTGGCCGGTTTTGCCGGAGGCGGCATTTTTAAATCTATCGACGGCGGCGTAAACTGGCATCCGGTATTCGATGAACAAGCCGAACTGGCCATCGGCGACCTCACATACGACCCCGTAAACCCAAACATCGTGTACGCGGGTACGGGCGATGTAAACATTCCAGCCATCGTTTTTAACGGAAAAGGCGTGTACAAAAGCACCGATGGGGGAGAACATTGGCAATATGCCGGTTTGGAGGAAGCTGGCATCATTTCGAAAGTGGTCGTTAATCCATTAAATCACAACGAAATATACGCTGCGGCCATGGGCAATCCCTATGTGCGCGACACCCAGCGCGGGATTTACAAAAGCAGCGACGGCGGGGCACACTGGACGCAGGTGTTGTTTGTAAGCAATCAGGCTGGCGCCAGCGATTTGCTCATCAATCCTGCCAATCCGCTCATCCTGTATGCTTCTTTTTGGGACCGCATCCGAAGCAACCAGGAATCTACCATTTTCGGGCCCCATGCAAAGGTGTACAAAAGCATCGATGGCGGCAACAACTGGACGCCGCTGGGCGGCGGGCTGCCAACGGGCATCATGGGCCGAACCGGACTTGTGATGTCGGCCACCAATCCCGATAAATTGTATGTCATTTATGTCGATACCTTGTCTCGTCCGGGTGGCTTGTACCGCACCGTGAACGGCGGCGCTACCTGGACCACCGTAAACATCGCGCCCCTGATTAATGCCTACAGCGATTTTGGCTGGTATTTCGGGAAAATACGCCTCAATCCCGACAATGACGAGGAAATATACCTGCTTGGCGTGCTTCTTTGGCGAAGGGTTGCTGCCAGCGGAACCTGGCAAAATGCTGCAGGCGGACACGCCGACAGCCACGATTTGGTGCTTTTGCCCTCCGGACGGCGGTATTGGGCCAACGACGGTGGAGTGTACCGGAGCCCGCCCGGACAATCGTATTACACCAAATGCCTTGGCTTGCCTACGACCCAGTTATACCACACCGATTACAACCCACATCATCCAAATGTATACTACATTGGCGCACAAGATAATGGAATACAAAAAGGCAATGGGGGCGGATTTAATTCCTGGGAAGAATTGTACACCGCTGATGGATTCAACTGTGCATTTGATCCGGTGGATTCCAATACATTTTGGATCGAAATACAATACGGCCGCATTAGTAAAACGACCGATGGCGGCTTCAACTGGCAAAACGGTACAGATGCTTTTAACAGCGGCGACCGGGTAAACTGGGATGCGCCGTTTTTCATGAGCGCGCTCACACCGCCCAAGCGTTACGGAGCCACTTACCGGGTTTATGAATCCATCGGAGACGCCTATACAGCCATTTCGCCCGATTTGACCGATGGCATCATATATGGCGAGCGTTTTCACAACATTTCGGCACTGGCCGAATCGCCTCTCCTGGCCGGAAAACTGCTGGCCGGCACCTCCGATGGCAACGTATGGCTTCGGCCTCCTGGCGGAAGTTGGACAAACATCAGCGCGGGTTTGCCCGATCGATACATCAGCGCCATTGTGGGTTCTGCCGATAATCCAGCACGTATTTTCTTGACTCACAATGGTTTTCGCGACAATGATACCATCCCGCACGTTTTTCGATCCGACGATGACGGCCAGCATTGGGTGGGTATTTCGGGCGATTTGCCCAATTTGCCCGTCAGCGATATCTGGGTCATGGGCGGGCAGTCTGATCAGGTTTTGTTTGTCGCCAACGACGGTGGGGTCTATTTTACCAAAAATGGCGGGCAGCACTGGGAGCGCCTGGGCGCCGGGCTGCCTTTTGTGCCGGTTTTTGACCTGGAATACAATCCGGTACGAAAGGAATTGCTGGCGGCCACCTTCGCCCGCGGTTTGTACACATTTCCCATTGATTCGGTGCTTCAGCAAGGAGGTCAAACGGTTTCTTTGGCAGGAAATATCCATACCGAAACCGGGATCGGCGTGGAAAAAGTGTTGTTGGGCCCCAACAGCAGCACCGACACCAGCGGTAATTTCGTGGTAAATGTGCCCGGTTGCAGCAATTTCAGTATAATCCCCCAGCGAAAGGATGACCCCCTAAACGGTGTAAGCACCTACGATCTGGTGCTTATTTCAAGGCATATTCTCAACCTCACACCGCTTCCCTCGCCATACAGCATGATCGCGGCAGATGCCAACAAATCGAATTCCATCACCAATTTCGACATCATCACCATTCGGAAACTCATTTTGGGGATAGATACCATTTTCCCCAACAACGATTCCTGGCGTTTTATACCGGCTGATTTCGTTTTTCCAAACCCCTTGAACCCATTTCAAACGCCTTTTCCGGAACAAATAAACGGTTTGGTTCAAATGCAAGGGCTTCAAAATCAGGACATGATCGGGATCAAAACGGGCGATGTCAATCAATCGGTCGATGCCAGCAGTGGGGCCTCCGATGCCCGTTCGGCGCCCGTTTGGCCTTTGTTTTTTCAGGATCGGGTATTCAGGACAGGCGATACTTTCGCAATGACCTTGAATGGAGGACTGGAGGCCTTGAGTGCCCTGCAATTTACTTTTGTATTTGACTCAACCGCTTTGGAATGTACTGGTTTGGAGCCTTTGTACAATGATTTGGAAAGGGAACAAATATCGGAACGACAATTGAAAAAGGGGATTTTTACTTTGGCTTGCGAAACCATGCCCGGAGGTTTATTACGGACGGACGGCCGTTTGATGAACCTTTATTTTAGGGCGAAAAAAGAAGGAAATTTACGCAATTTTCTGACTTTGAGTTCCGAACCAACGCCTGCGTTGGCGTATGGGCGGGATGGTACCGTTTATCAACCGGCGCTGCGTACCTTACGGCCAGATGGCAATCCCAGGATCGTATGGGCGCCCAATCCGGTTGCGCGCGGTACGGAAACAGTGTGTCGTATAGAGCCCAATGATCCGGACGGACATTATCATTTAATGTTGTGGGATGGCTTAGGACGCTTGATTTGGGACCGCCATAGCGGCATGCCCACAGAAGGTTTCCGTTTTTCCGTAGGGGGCGTTTATTTTTATAAAGTGGTGGATTTGGATACGAGTTCAGTTTGGGTTGGAAAATTGTGGGTTATTTAAAATATTGAAATAATTTATGTGTAATATATTGATTTTAAGGTTTTTTAATTTTTATGTTCGCCGTTTATCGATGTAATCCCGAATCCGTGCGGCGCTTTCGTAATCTTCTTTTTGAATCAATTTCTCCAGCAATTCTTCCAGTTCCGGAATGGAATAT
Organism: Bacteroidota bacterium; assembly: GCA_018969455.1. Classification (GTDB taxonomy): domain Bacteria; phylum Bacteroidota; class Bacteroidia; order Chitinophagales; family Saprospiraceae; genus M3007. The sequence continues at coordinate 3,569 of JAGWYI010000296.1, forward strand.
TCGGCCAGAGAGCCTTTTCGCTGGCTGGAGAAAAACAATTCGCTCAAAAAACCGGCCTCTTCGATCAATTCCCGGTACATGAAAATGGGCGCACCGCATCGGACCGATAAGGCAATGGCATCCGAGCACCTGGCATCCAGGTAAATGAGTTGTTCGGTCTTGTCTGTCAATTGAATTTGGGCATAAAAAATGCCATCTACCATTTTGTGAATCAACACGCTGCTCACCAGGGCGCCCAATTGAACGATGGTATTCCACAACAAATCGTGGGTAAGCGGCCTAACCGGCTGCATTTTTTCCATCGCAACTGCAATAGATATGGCCTCTGCTTCTCCGATTAACATGGGTATGCGTCGGTGTGTTTCCAAACACTCCAGAATCAGGGCAAATTTGCCTTGATGGGATTCGCTGTTTGACAGTGCGATGATGGCCAATTCCTGCTTTTCGCCCATGTAGCGTAGAAATTTATAGGTTTTAAACAGTTTCTTAGAAAAAAGCCCAATTTTCTTCCAGTACCCGCAAACCAAAAGCAATGCATAAGACCGAAGACAACATCGTCAAAACGAGGCGAATCAGTTGTGCGTAGGCGAGCTTGCGGGTGAGCGAAAAACTGAATATCCCCGACGCCAGCAACATGCCGGCAATGGATCCCGTTCCAAAAATAAACAAATACAGCAGTGCCTGAAAAGGATCTTTCAATTCGGTCATGGCCAGCAGAACAATGGCGCCGCTGCCTGCCAGGCCGTGAATGAGCCCAATGCCGTAAGCCAAATGGTGGTGCGGCTCTGCTTTTTCGTGCGCATGCGTATGCGCACGCTCCTGCGACCAGTTGCGCCACAAGCGGTGCAAACCCAGCGCAATCAACATGAGGCCAACCAGGCTTTCAAACAGGTGAAAAGTGCGTTCTGCAACGCCAATTTTGGCCAAAAGCATCATCATTCCCACGATCAGGATGGTGGAAGTATGCCCCAAACCCCAATAAATACCATCTTGTGCGGCTTGCATCATCGATTTTCGGCGGGTAACAATGCTGCTTACCGCCAATAAATGATCAACTTCAAATGCATGGGTAAAACCAACCACGGCCGCGAACAAAAGGGGAAAAACATTTACCATGATGCTAAATTGTAAAAAACAAGGCGGTGATTGCCGGTATCTGCAACTGCCAGCAAATCATCTGTGGTGCAAATGGAAAAGGGCCAATACAGGTTTTTTTCTGTCCCAAAAACGGTTTCGGCATTTTCACTGCCGGTAAAAAAATCGGGCTTTCCAATCAGGCCCTTGGCGGCAGGGCTCGAGGCTTCGGGCAAATCGGGATAATACAAGATCCGGCTGTTTCCGGTATCGGCAATCAACGCGCCGTTTCGGAAAAAACAGGCATCGTAACACCAACTGAGCGTATGGGGGCCGGGCATCAACTGGTATTGATTCATGCCATTGCTTTCGAAGTCGGGTTGTCCGAATAAAACAGCGGCTTTTTTTTGAAAAGCCTGTTTCCAATCCTGCCAAAACAAGACCCGATAATATTGGGTATCGGCCACCAACATGCTGCCATCGGCCTGTATTTTGATGGAATAAGGCCAAATGGGGTCTTCATTTTCGTAATCCCGGGTAGAAAAATCGGGTTTCCCAATTACCTGGTCGGCAGGCGTTCCATTTTGGGTGGGAATTTTTTCAAAGAACAAAATTCGGCGGTTTCCGGTATCTGCAATCCAGAGTTGTTCGCCATTGCTAAACACGCCATATGGCCAATTCAAGGTGTCGGGGCCCGGCGTCGCGCCCGGGCCCCGCCGATTGGGCTGATTTTCTTCAAAATTTGCCTGGCCCAGCACCACATCGGCAGCTTGTCCGTGTCGGGTTGGCATGGCATGCCAAATCAAAATCCGATGGTTCCAGGCATCGGAAACAATCAGTTTTTGGCCGTTCGACCAGATGCCAGACGGGTATTGCAAGGTATCGGGGCCCACCGACCCGCCGGCATTGCGCCCGGTACCGGCACTGCTGTCTTGACCCAGTACCACATCGGGTTCGGCATTAAGACTGGAGGGCAAATGATTCCAGATAAATACCCGATTGCGTCCGGTATCAGACACAAATAATTGATTTTGAGAAAGAAAGACGCCGCGTGGGGCCAAAAAAGGCAT
>JAGWYI010000297.1 GCA_018969455.1 Bacteroidota bacterium
GTAATTTCTGACAATTTCAACGGCCGATTCACGCACTGCAAAAGCGCCATATCCACATTGCCAGATAAATTTGAAGGGGCAAAGATTGGTGTCGTTCAAAGCGTGGGAACTCGCGCCTTTTACTTGCCTAAGCACATCGCTTAAAGATTTTTGCGTATGCGCAAAGTTTGCAATACGTCCTTGAAGATATGGCCTTCGGCAACGAGATGTACTCAAATCTTTGATAAAGAATGTGCCTTAAAACACGAATTAAAGGATTAAAATCAAAAAAATCAAGTCATAAAACGCACATACCAAACCATTATTGCCCATCCCCCAAAAAACCATAAAACCACGATTTCAATCATGGTAGTAGCTCTCTCTGGATTCATCCATTGGGGGCAGAAACCCACCAAAACGAACATCTGGCAGCACCTACGCAACATTTTCCCCATTTCCCTTGTTCTGCTCTATATCATGCCGCCATTTTCACTTAATTTTGCGGCTCATTTGAGGAACATGCGCGATTTGCACATCAAAAGGGTAGCAGAAGCCCGAATCCCAACCCGCTGGGGTAATTTCAATCTAGTGACTTACGCCGGACACGCCGACGAGCGCATGCCAGACATAGCCATGGTAGCCGAGAATTTTGACCCAAGGCAAACCATAATTCTGCGTATTCATTCAGAGTGTATGACAGGCGATGTTTTTGGTTCCGCACGTTGCGATTGCGGAGAACAACTCGAAATTTCACTGCAAAAAACAGCCGCAACCGGCGGTGTAGTCATCTACCTGCGCCAGGAAGGCCGCGGAATCGGATTAATCAACAAGCTCAAAGCATACAATTTACAAGACGCCGGACTCAATACCATCGAAGCCAACACCCACCTCGGATTTGAGGCCGATGAACGGCAATATGACGCTGCGGTGTTCATTTTGCGCGATCTTGGAATTCAATCTGTTCGGCTGCTAACCAACAACCCGGAAAAAGTCACGGCGCTCGAACGCGCTGGAATTCGGGTAGTTGAACGCATTCCGATCATCATCCCCCCCCAATTGGAAAGCCGGTTTTATTTGCAGACAAAAAAAGAACAAATGGGACATCTTTTGTAATTAGAATTACAAAAGATTGTATGTTATTTATTTAAACATAAGAATTTAACTAAAAACAGGCTCAATTGCATCCCCTACCCTGATTTTCAAATCTCTTTTTTCTTCCGAAATCAGCAGGGTATTTTGGCCAAAAATCACCTTGTTCCCCACTTTTTTATAAGTCGCCAGCGTGCGCAGCGGTTCGGGCGTTCGTTCCCCATTTTCCTGGTCTGTTGTAATGATGATGCAGCGCCCGCATGGTTTTGCCCCGCGAAAGTCAACATTTCCGATGCGCACATCCGACCAGCGTTCTTCCTCATAGGGTTCCCCCCCACTAAAAATCAAATTAGGACGAAAGCGATCAAAACCCACTTTTTGCTCCAGACGGCTGTTCAAATCCATCAGCGAAGCCTCTCCAAGTAAAAGATAAGGAAATCCATCAGAAAATCCCACATATTGCCCTTTGGGTGCATACCGCCCATCGGTGCGTCTTCGGGCCTTCGGACTCATGTACACCAGGCGCACGCGTGTGCTTAATTGGTCTGAAAACCAATCGTTTACATCATTATTATACCTGCGTGCAGAAACCCGGTCACTCCATACTTTCACAGAGGTATTTGGCATTTGCGGCCAATCGGGGTAAAGCGACAATGTAATTTGGTTGTTTCTATCAGAATTTGAATAAACAATGAGTGCGTCAGCTTGAATTTCTGTCTTTAAGTGAACCATTTGGGGGATCTCCCGCTGGGTGAGGAAGCGTCCCTGCGGGTCTGTCAACATCCAGCGGCGATCGTGTTCCAGTCCGCGCACGGTTACGCGGCTTTCAGAAAGTGCGCATCCACCGAGCGACTTGATCGGGAATAGATGAATGGCTTCCAGCGTATACATCAGTTTTGTTCGATGTTGTTCAAGATCGGTAAGGCAGCTGAGGCAAAGGGCACCCGAAATCCGACAAAAATAAACGGCCGATCAGTTCCAAAATTATAGCCGTAGCCCGCACTGAGAAAATCTTTAAAAGCCGATACCGCGAACGCAACACCAAATTCTGGCACCCCGTTGAGGTCAAAATCGGGCGATGAGAAGTTGAGCCCTACCCCTACATTCACAATGTCGTTGTAAAACTGGCTTTTTCGACTCCCGTGTCGAAACAATACACTGTAAGATGGTGCAAAGACAAATTTTTTATCCAAATTTGGAACTGCCTTGCTCGGATGCGCAAGGATGATGTTTACTTTTACCTCTGAATAAGTAGCAATTTGTTGCAACACGATTTCTTGCCGGAAAATAGAAGCCGGTTTGTTGTTTCCGTTTTCCATTTGTACACTCGCCTGAAGCACCAAAACATCGCCGTTTTTGCGTTGGCCTGTTTTATTTAATTCGATAAAGGATTCGCTTGGCAAATTGCCCCATTCCAGGCGTTTTACTTTGTCTGTTATCGTGTTTTTAAAGTCTGCTTCGGCTTGGGCGCCGCTAAAGGCGCTTTGAAGGGCGATGTAAAGGGTACGGAATCGGTTGAGATCACCGGTTATTTGATCTTTACATTGATTGTATGCTAACAGTAGGTGTTGAGCTTGCGGGGTAGCAAGCATCGCTGCGGGTATTGCGTTCAGTGTTTTAGGCAGATTGCTTACAAAACCCCCGAAAGTGGCATTGAATTGCTCCAATTGCTGGTTAAAGCCCGTCAACTGTTCAGAAGAATTGGCAATATTTACCTGTTCTGCAGTACTGAGGTATTGTGCTTTTACCAAATTCACCTGATCCTGCAAAGGTTTGATTAGCGCCAGGGCTTTTTTGGTAAGGGTGTCTCCAAAACCATTGAAGGTATTCGGCAAAGAATCGAGTTCTGCCTGGAGTGATTCTACACAATGTCTGCTGGCAAACATACCTACAAAGGCTTTTTTGGCATCATTAAAATTCCGGATCCGCATAGAATCCAGGCGTGTAGACAAACGAGCCACCTCACGCAACTCTGTTTTTTGGTCTTCCGATAAAGAAAATACCCAGCGAGGCACCACATAATTTTCCTCCGGGATATCGTCAAAATCGTCGCCCAGGTGAACCGGCCTGGCGGTTCCAGCACTGGAACGCAATTTTCCAGCCAGTTTGAAGCGCACCAGTTCCGACTGATCGATTCGGTCAATTGCGGCTTTTGCTGTTTTTGCGAAAAAATCCACAAAAAACATATCATCGGTATAAGTAGCAGGATTAATGACTCGGGCCTGCACGTTTCTGCGGTATTCCTTGTTGGCCTGGTCGGCCAGGGCAATTAGTTCAGGGTCTGAAAGCAAACTCGTATAAAACTCATCCATAAAACCCGATAACTCATTGAGTTTTTTGTAGTCCGGTGCACCGTTGGCGCTCTGAAGTCCTTCTTTCAACAAATCTAACAGGCGTGCTTTTTGTTCCAGCAAGCGTTTGTATTTGCTCACCAATCGGATATCGGCTGCTTGAACCCCGGCGTATTTTTGCATAGATTCCCGAATCCCGTCTCGATCCAGTTTCAGAAGCAAGGTGCCATTAATTTCCGAAATTCCGTGATCGGGAATAAGGTTCAGGTTTGGCTGATCGGCTTTATAACGCCCGGATTCATACACCCGGATCAAGGGCTGTGCGTATAATCCACTTAAAATCAATTGCACAAAAAACAATATGCGTATTTTGCTCATATAATTTATTTTATAGATCTACTCGGAAATCCTGTCCAGCGCGTGCGTAGGCGCGCTTCACCCGAAGCAGCATGGTAATTTCATCGGGCATTTCTTCGGGAAAAAGCACATCGGCAGCCTTGTTGGAAACGGGCTTCACCGAAAATCCGGCAATCTTGGTATATTGAGCGGGATCGAAGGTGCTCAGCGAAGAAAGCAAATCCAGGCACTTTTTTTGTTCTATGTTATGACTGGGCAACCAGATTACGTATCTTTTTACGCCAAACGGAGATTGGTTTGCCTGCCCGTCGGCCTCGGCTGCGAGATGCTGAGCAAATGGCTCTTTGCCAAAAACCAGCATTAAAATGGATTCCTCCTGCAAAATTTGTTCAAATCGTTGCGGCGCTTGTGCGTCCTCCGGGTTGTAAACAAAGGTATTTTCGAGTGGCATAATTGAGTTTTTGAGAAGACGGCAAGTAGAATGTCGGGATGCAAATTACAAACATTTTGATAATCGCATCAGTAAATCAATTTGTTGTACATCATAATCTTCATAACCAGTGTTCCAGGCCATGCGGATTTTATCGAGTTCGGCGCTGCGTATTTTTTTCAAAAGTGTTTTGTCGATCTCATATTGTCCCTTAAAATGAACAATTTGACCGCCCGGCTCCACGCTGCCCTCTTCATTTCGTTGATTGTACAAACTCAGTGTGGTTCCATCCACAAACTTTAGGATTAAGATGCTGTTTTTGGCGATCCCTCCAAACGATTTTTTGGCAGATGGATCCTGAATCGTGTAAAACAGGTTAAGAAAATACAATGGCCCCGCGCTTGAAATCGAAACCTCGCATACTATATGATGTTTTCCTTGCAGGTAATTCCGCAGAATGGGATTGGTGTAATGTAAAATTTCGAGTTGTTGGGTTTCTTTTCGGATTTCTCCGGAGAATTCATCTTTTTCTTGTCGTGCCAAAAGGCAAGGTTGTTGAGGCGGATTGAGCATGACATCTTCAGATGCCTGATAACTTTTGAACTGGGGACTGGCTTTTTCCGGTGTTTTCCCCTTTTTTTTATTTGCAGACTTGCTTTTGATCAGGGTATCGGCAGCGGCAATTAGGCTGGAATCTGTTTTTTCCGCCTCAATTTTCCTTACCTTATCCTTAGGAATGGGATACATGGCGCTAAAAGTTTTTTCTATACCTTGCCAACAACGCTTCACGTTTTTACTTTGCTGCAGGGAATCCATACTTGCAAGTCCTGTTGCCAACAAGTGCGATTTTTCTGCCATTTTTCGTTGTTTGCCAGTCGCCAATTCAATGGTTTTGGTCGCTTTTAGTCGAGTGGCAAGCGCATCCTGGTCTACCTTGCTGCGGGTACTGTCGGGTGTATTGTAAGCAATTTCGGCTTCAGTACGAGCAAGCGTTGCTGCGGCATCTCTCAAAAGCGCGGAATCGTATAACATTTTCGCCCTTATTTCCAATGATTGAACAAACACAGGCAACTCTGGGCCCGGTAAGGTATCGGGAAAAGCAAAAGGCTCCAATTTACAGGCATTCGCCCTCCAGTTATTTTGTCCTGAAACAGAATGAATTGAGCCTAAAACGAGCAACAAAATCCCTACAAATAGCCAATTGCGCATAATTCAAGTCATGTAAATGAAAAAACAGGGCTGGGCCCCAATGCAAGCACAAAATTCCTGATACTTCTTTATAATTGCGTATTTTTTTACTTGAAATTCAAATAAACACCTGAATTTCCATTTCTTCGTTCGTTCTTTACTTTGCGTAATTTGCATTTATGCATGGTCTTCAACCCAATTCAGGAACAATCGGCACACTGTATGAACCATGAGGATGCCTTTCAAATGCGCAAAGAAAACTTGAGTATCACCGCCTTATGGGCTTTAGAATCTGATTAAAATACATGAAAACGAACCACATCATTTTCTTTCTCTTCC
>JAGWYI010000298.1 GCA_018969455.1 Bacteroidota bacterium
AAATCTTCTACGTTGTTAAGCGCACGCAGGTTGGTCAGGATGATTTCCACGCCAAATTGTGCCAGCACCTTAACAAGCAACTCGGTGGTGCCGCCATAGAGGTTTCCTTGCGTCAGAATGGCATCTCCGGCTTTTAAAACACCCAGCATAAGGGTAGAAATGGCCGACATACCACTGGAAGTCATTACGCCGCTAGCCGGCACATCGATCCCGAATGCTTCCAATTGTGCAATTTTTTCACCCACAGCGTCAACCGTTGGGTTGTAATATCGACTGTAGGCATGCCCTTTTTGAACATTTTGAAAAATATCAATGCCTTGTTGAATATCTTCAAATGAAAAAGAAGACGTTGCATAAATGGGCAAAATATGGGGCGCTGTGCTGCGATTTTCGCTGCTTTCTTTGGCACAAAAGGAATCTATATGCTTCATGATCAGTTGTTTGTGATTTGATTGCGTTTAGGGACCGGGTCGTGTGTAGGGTGGGTGCTCCAAGGGTGGCATCGCAGGATGCGTTTGGCTGCCATATAGATTCCTTTGATGGGGCCCCATTCTTGAATGGCGCCGATGGCGTAATGCGAACAACTTGGATCGTATCTGCATTTATTGGTCCCAAGTAAGGGAGAGAGGGTGTATTGATACACTCGGATAGGTAAAATAAAAAGCAGTTTGAAAAAACGTGCGATCATATCAGAGAGGGAATAGCAAGGATTTAAGACAAACCCTTATTTTTTAGTTCGGTATAAAGCCCTTTACGGGTTAATTCCATATGTCGCCCAGGGAACTCGAGTTCGGAAAATCCGAATTGGGCGTACAACGTGTGTGCATCGCGGGTGACAAGTTGTATGCGACGCAGGTTCTGCATCCATTCAAGTTGCATTAAGGTATCCATCATGATTTTGGAAAGGCCATTTCCCCGGTGTTCGGGTAAAACATACACATCAGCCAGATAGGCAAAAGTGGCGAAGTCGGTAATCAATCGGGCAAATGCAACTTGTTGATCTTGTTGAAAAATGCCGATACAAAAGGAGTTTTGGAGGGCGGTTTCCACGCGTTCTCTACTGATGTGAGGCGCCCAATAACTTTGCTCGGAAAGGTAGTTCCAGATTTGCTCTGGTTTCATGTACACCGGATTGGTGGAGAGCAGGTACCCGCCGGGCAGTTCTTTTTCCAGGATAATTGTTTCCATAAAACTGGTTCAGGCGGTAAATTTGTAACCAACCCCCCGAATTGAATGGAAAAATACGGGATCTTTTGCATCCTGTTCGAAATATTTACGGAATGCCAGGATAAAATTATCAATGGTGCGGGTGCTGGGGAATACATCATATCCCCAAACGGCTTGTAAAATTTGGTTTCGACTAACCACCTCGTTTTTACGTTCAACGAGAAGTTTGAGCAGCATAGCCTCTTTTTTGGTGAGGGTAATATTGTCGCCTCGAAAAGTTATAGCCTCAAAAGTATTGAAATTTACCTTATTATTGCCAAATTCGTAAAGTTCCATAACTTCCCCTTTAACCCTTTGGCTGCGGCGCAACAAATTTCCTACGCGCAGCAACAATTCTTCCAGGTTAAAAGGTTTGGTAATGTAATCGTCGGCGCCCTTTTTCAGTCCTGCGATTCGGTCATGTGCAATGTCTTTGGCTGTCAGGATTATGATGGGGACCTCCGTATTGCTAAGGCGTACTTGTTCCGTGATGGTAAATCCGTCAACATCGGGGAGCATAACATCGAGCAGGAGCAGGTCGAAGTGCTGTCCGTGAATAAATTCCAGTGCTTTTTTGCCGTTTCCGGTAGCAACTACTTCATAACCTTCCAATTCGAGGTTGATTCGTATTCCTTCGCGAATGTTATCTTCGTCTTCAACAAGCAATATCCGCATGGACAAATGGGCTTGAGTTGGTTAACAATAAATCGGAGCAGGCAAGGCCTTTCTTTGCGCGATTTTAGGCTTAAATTTCGGTGTAAGGATTCTGAAAGTTGAGACTTATCGTCGCAGCAAATGCTGTTATTGCGTCAATTTAATGTGTAAAACACAGCGACCGCTTAAAAGTTTCGGTCGCTGTGTGAATCTGGCAAGTAGGGCATTTACATACCCAAATCGATGTTGTGTTTTTCGTGCCAGGGCAGGCCGTCGAGCATAAGGCGCTCCATGAACGGGTCCGGATCGAGTTGTTCAACATTAAATACACCTTTCCCCGACCATTTTCCGGTCAGAATCATGCGTGCTCCAATCATGGCGGGTACGCCCGTGGTATAGCTAACAGCCTGTGTGCCAGTTTCTTTGTAAGCATCTACGTGCGAGCAGTTATTCCACACATAATAAGTGCGTTCTTTCCCGTCTTTCATTCCTTTAATTCGGTTTCCAATACTGGTAAATCCGGTATAATTTTCCCCGAGTTCTTCAGGTTTGGGCAATACTGCTTTCAGGAACTGGAGTGGCACGATGTCTACGCCTTTATACCGGATTGGTTCAATTCCGGCCATCCCGATGTTTTGAATCACGCGCAAGTGGGTGAGGTATTGCTCGGAGAAAGTCATCCAAAAGCGGGCCCGCTTCAGCGTTGGAAAGTTTTTAACCAGGCTTTCCAGTTCTTCATGATAAATGAGGTAGGAGCGCTTAGGGCCTATTTCGGGGTAGTCGATGTCTTTCCAGATTTCATGCGGTTCTGTTTCAACCCATTGTCCATTTTCCCAGTATTTTCCACGTTGTGTGACTTCACGGATGTTAATTTCGGGGTTGAAATTGGTTGCGAATGCTTTCCCATGGCTTCCGGCATTTGCATCTACAATGTCGAGTTCATGGAGTTCATCGAAGTAGTGTTTTTTGGCATAAGCCGTGTAAACGCTGGTTACACCGGGGTCGAAACCGCAACCAAGGAGTGCCATAATCCCTTTGTTGGCATAGCGCTCCTGGTATGCCCATTGCCAGGAATATTCGAATTTGGCGACTTCTTTGGGTTCATAATTGGCAGTATCCATGTAATTAACGCCTGTTTCAAGACAAGCATCCATGATGGGCAAATCTTGATAAGGCAGCGCCACATTAATAACCAGATCTGGTTGGAACTTTTTTATCAAAGCAACAGTTTGTTCAACCTGATCGGCATCGAGTCGGGCTGTTTTAATTTTTCGGCCGCCACAATCTTGGTAGATGGCGCTAGCGATGGCATCACATTTTTTCTTGGTGCGGGACGCAAGCATAATGTCGCCGAATACATCGCGGTGCTGGGCACATTTGTAAGCAACAACCCGGCCTACGCCGCCGGCGCCGATGATGAGAACTTTGTTAGACATGATATTGGGAATTAATCGAAATGGTTTTCAAAATTGCGTGCAAAAATAATGAAAACTACGGTGTGAGGGGGCGATTTTCTGAATTCTTTCGGTTTGATTGGTTTTTTAAACCAAAATGACCTTTTTTTGTCATTGAAAACATGCAATCAAATTCACTATCGGTTTTTCGCGACATCTCTTTCAATCCGAATGTGATTGAATCCTATGTACCGATGCAGGCGCTTCACCCGCAGGTATTCGACCGTTTTTGTGCCGACGGCTGGTGTTACTGGTCAGATTTGCTGTTTCGCCGCAACTTTTGGGAATGGCGCGGGCATCCTTGCCGGGTGGTGTTGTTGCGCATCGATTTGAGCAAATTCAATTTGAGCAAAAGTCAGCGCAAATGCCTTCGCAGAAATTCTGACTTGCATATGTTGGCAACATCCTTGCATATCACCAGCAAACATGAAGATTTGTTTGAACGGCATGCCCAGCGATTTAACCACAACCGCCCAATGTCGATTTATGGTTTTTTTAGTCCCTGGAGCCATGTTATGCCTTGTGCAGGTGCGCAAATAGAGGTATATGAACGCCATCGACTGCTCTCTGTGAGTTATTTTCATGCGGGAATTGAGAGTATGGCTGGAAATTATTGCATTTATGACCCGCAAGATGGAGGCCGAAGTTTGGGCACATTTACCATGCTCTTGGAAATTCAAACTGCCCGCCAATTGGGTAAACGATACTATTACCCTGGTTTTGTGTATGATCTGCCAAGCGAGTTTGATTATAAACTGAATTTCAATGGTTTAGAATATTTTGATTGGTGGGGTAATTGGTATCCGCTGGAACGTTTGCCGGTGCGCGACTGGCGGGAAGCGTGGACCATCAATCCCGAAACGATTATTTAGTACACTGATTATCTGGATTATCGTTAAATTGCCTAAAAATGTGCACCTTTGCACCATCCTGCTAAACGCCGCCCGAGCGGCACGTTTTAGGGTTGGTGGCTTTGCAGGATCGACTGTGAATCGGACCGAACAATATATGTTAAAACTGCGTTGAATCACGGTTTCAAACAAAGCGTTCCTTGCCATGTAGTGCGTTGATTTTTAAGAGTGTGGACTACGCCGATCCTTTTAAGAATTGAACGCATAGTTTATTGCGAATTAAACAAATAAACCAATTGAATTTTACCGACTTTAACCTTGATCCAGACCTGATGGACGGTCTGGACGCCTTGAATTTCAAAACACCGACCCCTATTCAGGAGCGCGCCATCCCAATTATTCTGGAAGGAAAAGATCTCATCGGCGTAGCGCAAACCGGTACCGGAAAAACGGCAGCCTTTGTTTTGCCTGTTTTACATAAAATATTGACATCCAACGAAGCTCACTACACGCAGGCCCTGGTTATTGTGCCCACCCGGGAGTTGGCGGTCCAAATTGAAAAGGTTATAGAAGCCTATTCCTATTTTACAGGGGTTTCGAGCATTGCCATATATGGCGGTGGAAAAGGCGCGGAATTTACCCAGGAAAAAACAGCCCTCACCAGCGGGGCAGATATCGTCATTGCTACACCTGGCCGCCTGATCGCGCACATGAACCTGGGCTATGTAAATTTCTCCAGGCTGCGTTTTCTGATCCTTGACGAGGCTGATCGTATGCTCGATATGGGCTTTCAGCCCGATTTGTTGAATATCATCGGCAAAGTGAATCCCAAACGCCAGAGTTTGCTGTTTTCGGCGACGATGCCTCCCACCGTACTCAAACTCGCAAAAACATTACTTAGAAACCCGGAAATGGTGACCATCGCGTTGTCAAAACCGGCAGAAGGGGTTTCACAATTCGTATATGCTGTTCCGGAATCCTTAAAAGTGGCGCTGTTGACTGAACTGTTGAAAGACAAAATGGGGCAGCGTGTGGTAATTTTCGGTTCCACCAAACAATCGGTCCACACCGTGTACAAGCAATTGCGCAGCCGGAATTTTCCGGCGGGAGAAATCAGCAGCGACCTGGAACAAAGCGAACGCGAACAGGTAATGCTTGATTTTCGCAATCGAAAAGTAGACATCCTGGTGGCCACCGATGTCCTGAGCCGCGGCATCGATGTGGATGGCATTGACTTGGTGATCAACTTCGATGCCCCGCGGGATGCAGAGGACTATGTTCACCGGATTGGCCGCACGGCCCGTGCCGAGCGTAAAGGCACCGCCATCACCCTGCTCTCGAATGCTGATCAGATTCGGTTCAAGCGCATTGAGAAATTGATCGGACGTCAAATTGAACGTTCGCCGCTTCCGGAATCCCTGGCATCCAAAGTCCAGTCAGAATCCCAGGCAGGAGGGTCGCCAAGACCAAGATCCGGCGCCAAAGCCCCCTTCCGCAAAAAACGGG
>JAGWYI010000299.1 GCA_018969455.1 Bacteroidota bacterium
CAAAATCTGGCAGCGTAAAATATAAAACGAAAGTAACACAAGGATATTTCAAATACCTGAATAAAAAAGCATTACTATCATAATTAATAGTGCCTTAACAAAAGCCGCTTAAATAAAGTCTAAACTTAATATCCCCTTCAAACAATACCCATTGGCGATGTTTAATTTTGCATCTCAAAACAAGGGGCCATGAAAAATACAATCTTTCTATTTTTTTCTATTTTTTTTATTTTTATTTTGACATGTGGATGCAAATCCAATTTTTATACCGTATACCCTGTTTTCGAAACAACGCCTGTGCATACGCCAAATGATGCAGCCGACGACATCGCCATCTTTATTCACCCCGATAATCCCGAGGTCAGGGCCATTGTAGCAACCAATAAAAAAGTGGGCCTCGAAGTGTATGACCAGCAAGGTAAACGCATACACGAATATCCATTTGGGCTTGTGAATAATGTGGACTTGCGACAGCATGTGCCCTGGAATGGAAAATTTATCACCATTGTGGGTGGCAGCAACCGCACCGACAACAGCCTGGTGTTTTACCAACTGGATGAAAACACGCTCGAATTGCGCCCTTTACATCTGCAAATAATAAAATCTTCGGTAGACGAAGTGTATGGCTTTTGCTTATACCTGGCCCAGGATGCGTGTTACGCCTTCGTGGCCAGCAAAACAGGCTTGGTGGAACAATGGAAACTCAGCCCCGATGCCCAAAGCATGCTAAACGCCAAAATGGTGCGAAATTTTAATGCTGGAGCCCAAAGCGAAGGCTTGGTCGCCGATGACGAAACCGCTACCCTCTACCTCGCTGTAGAAGACTGGGGTATCCGAAAATACAAAGCTGGTCCCGACGCCGACACCTTGAGCACCACCATCGACCTGGTACGCCGAAACAAAAACTTGAAAGACGATATGGAAGGTCTTACGCTGTATCTCCAACCTGATGGCAAAGGCTATCTCATCGTATCAAGCCAGGGAAATAACAGCTATGCCGTATACGAACGCAGCGGCAACAATCGCTACCTCTGTAGTTTTAAAATCAAATCGAAAGACAACATCGGCGGAACCTCCGACACCGATGGCATCGATGCTACTTCACAGCCATTTGGAAAATACAACAAAGGCATTTTCATCGCCCAGGATGGCCACAATGGAAAGTCAAATCAAAATTTCAAAATTGTAGATTTTAATGACATCCAACGCATCATCGATTTAAATGCACAGCAGCAAACCCATTAAGTATGCAAAAAACGATATTTACGCTATTTGTCTTTTTTATTTGCCTGCAAAATCAGGCTTTAGCAACCAGCCTCAAAGGTTTTGTATTAGATGCCGGCTCCGGAGATGCTTTAATTGGCGCCAATCTGTATATCAAGGAATTAAATATTACAACCATTTCAGGCCTGGATGGATCTTATTGGTTTAGCAATGTACCCAAAGGAAACTATACTTTATTGGTCAAATATTTGGGATACAATGATTTAGAAGAAAAAATTACCCTGGATGGCGAAGAGCCTGTAAGCCTGAATATCCATATTTCACCCAAAGATTTGTCTTTGGTTGAAATTATTGTAAGCGGAAACGGCAGCAAAAACACCGAACTCAGCGCACGGGAAAGCGAACGAAAAAGCGTCAACATCATCAATGTGGTAAGTGCCCACGCCATCCAAATTTCTCCCGACCTGCAAATTTCCAATGTGGTACAAAGGGTTTCCGGTGTTACCCTCGAATCGGGCAATTCGGGCAGCCCCAAATACACCATCATGCGCGGGATGGACAAACGTTACAACTATTCTCTGATCAATGGGGTAAAAATTCCATCCACCAACAACCAACACCGATACATTTCCCTGGATCTTTTTCCGGCCGACATGGTAGACCGGGTGGAAGTAAAAAAAGCCCTCACGCCCGATTTGGAAGGCGACGCCATCGCAGGAATGGTCAACATGGAAATGAAAAACGCACCCGAACGATTTCATGTGCAAGCAAATGTGGGAGCCGGTATTAACTTTCTGTTCAGTAACAATGATTTTAAAACCTTCGACACCAAGGTACTCAACAAAAAATCGCCCTATGAATTAAACGGAAGCAACCACTACGCGACCCCGGCCGAATTCCCAAAAAAGAACCTTGACTTTCAAACCAGCAGCCTGCCCATCGACCAAACTGCCGGACTCACCATTGGAAACCGTTTTTTTAAGAAAAAATTGGGGGTGATGGTTTCAGGATCTTACCTCAAACAGTTTAAAGGCGATAAAAGAAAAGATTTCAGCGCCGATGTTGAAAAAAACAACCTGGCAACCTTGAATCTTCCCACATTGACCGACTATCAAGAAAGTTTTTATTACGACAAAAAAATAAATCTGGGGCTTCACGGGCGGCTGGATTACCAACTCAACCGGAATAACAGCATAAAACTCTATTCCGCCTACATTGACGCCTACTCCACCCAAATCCGCGAAACCGACGACACCAACCTCGAAGTGAGTTACGACCCGGCAAACGGATCAATCAGTCGCACCCACGACACCCGGTTCCGTTACAACACGCAAAACCTTTTTACCCATATTTTGCAAGGGAAACATGCCCTGCTAGGCAGCCAACTGGTGGCCGATTGGTCGGTCGTGTACTCCAAAGCAAGCAATTTGACGCCCGACGAGGCAAGCATAACCTATGGCGCCAATTTGCAAAACTATCAGCCCTACAACTGGTTTGTCGATTTTGATGGCAGCAAACGCTTGTGGCGCCACAACACCGACACCGATAAAACAGCATATCTTAATTTTAAATATTCCTTTTATTTTCCACATGCCAAATCTGCCGTTCTCAAATTTGGCGGATTATACCGGCTAAAATCACGAACCAGCTTTTACAACAGCTATACACTGCAGGCAGTGGTAAAAGTGAATACTCCAGACACGTCTTACACATCCTTTTATTCCGAGTATGGAAAGGACTGGAGAAAATACAGCGACATCAATTGGAGGGTTTACAACCCACGCGGGGCAGTCGCAACAGGCGAAAATTTTGAATCGCACGAAAATGTGGCTGCCGGATACGGCATGTTTGATGTTCAATTCTCCAAATTGCAAATCGTCGGTGGCATCCGGGCCGAAAATACGGATCAAGGTTACTTTATGGAATTCCCAATCGGACAGCCCCGTCCGGATGGCAACCAGAATTATACCGATTTCTTGCCCTCCCTGCACTTTAACTATGGGATTAATTCAACCCAAAATTTACGTTTTTCCTACTATTCAGCTACCAATAAGCCTGGATTCCTTGAACTGGTGCCTTGCCCGGTTGTCGATGCCAATGACAACCGTTCCAAAGGCAATCCCGATCTTCTGCGCGCCATAGCCCATAACCTGGATTTACGTTGGGAATATTTCCCCAAGCCTTTGGATCAACTCTTGATAGGAGTATTTTACAAAAACATCAAACACCCCATCGAGTACGCTTTCGTGCGCGAAGGCAGCAGTCAGGACATCTATTATTCGCCAACCAACAGCGACAAAGCCATCAATATGGGCGCAGAAATAGACCTGATTAAATATTTCCGGGAATTTGGCATCCGGGGGAATTACACTTTTACTTCTTCCAACATCACCACCACCAAACTCTTGTATACACGTGATGGCAATGGAAATCTGGTTCCCAAATACGATCAAAAGCAAAGTCGACCGCTTTTTGGACAATCAAGACATGTATACAACATTTCACTCTTGTATAAAGGAATCAAAAACAACATAAACGCTCAATTGGCATTTTCCTACACAGGTGATCGGATTTATACCGTGTCGCGCTTTTTTGAAAACGATTATTGGCAAAAAGGGTTCCTGCAAATGGATGCCTCCATTACCAAAAGTTTCAATAACGGCATCAGCCTTTACGCCAAGGCCAATAACCTGCTTAACACCAGGTTTTATGGTTATATCCCTCTGGCGAATGCGTACAACAGCCAATTCCCCGATCATACCAACAACGATAAAAATACAGAAGTTAGAACCAACTACGCTGCCCAAACAATCATTATTGGCATCAGGTTCAATCTTTAATTCACTCAAAATCAAATAATTCAATCATGAAACTTACCAAATTGATCTTCGCAACATTGATTGCGTCTTTATTTTTTGTCGCATGCGATAAAAAAGAAGACGTTGTTACCCCAAAAGACACAACCGTTAATGGCGGTGAGGTTTCCGGTGTTTGGGAAAAAAATTCTACCATCACGGTGAAAGGCCATATTACCGTTCCGGCGGGCAAATCGCTTATGATTGAAGAGGGCGTTACGGTTTTGATGAGCGATACCGCAATTGGTCAGGAAATTCTGGTTTATGGCAACCTTTACTGCAAAGGCACAGCCGCCAAACCTATTAAAATCACAGTTCCTGAAAACTTGCGGAAGCCCGGTTTGTTCCCACGCATTTGGGGCGGCATCATCTGCGCTCCTTCCTGTAAAGAAGTATGCCTGGAATACACCGAAATCGCATATACAGGCTATGTTACAACCGAACAGTCTCCCTCCGTTTTGGCAGGATTGTTTAAAGGTTCTGCGGGGGAAGGCTTGCCTGCTCTCAACTTCCGAAATGAAGTAGACGGAAAATTGATCGTGGAACACTGCACCTTCCACCACATCGGAGAAGATGCTACTTACCTCGAAGGCGGAAGCTACATCATCGACAACAACTTGTTCTATACACTAGGCGAAACCGGTGGCGACGCAATCAACCTGAAATCAGGCTCTGTAACCGATATATGCTACAACACCTTTTTCTCCCCCAATACCAACGCCTTGAAACTGTCTAACTCTGGCGACCGTGTACCACAATGCAACCCAATTTGCTACAACAACACCCTCATCAATGCCGGCTGGAGACGCCCAAGCGTTAAAGGAGGCGGTATTTGGCTCGAAACCAGTGTATTTGCAGAAATTTACAATAACCTGCATGTCAACTGCCGTTTCGGCGTAAAATTCAGCAAAGCGGATACCCGCTGCGTATACGACTACAACTACTATTACGGCTATGATCAGGAAACTGTTAATAACTTCCAGTCTACCACCAAAGACGTAGTACGCGGACCAAACGACATCGGCGGAACCGTTGCAGGCGAAAACGATCCAAAACTGAAAAACTTCCCCTTGAACTTTGATAAAAACAGTGCCGTGTTTGATCCTACCTGGGATTTCCACCTCACTGCCGGCTCTCCCGCAATTGGAAAAGGCACCACTGCATTCACACGTCATTTCGGTACGACCGGAATTACTTTAAGCACGGGTCAAACTTTCAAATCACCAGAGCCATCTACGACTATCGGCGCTTGGGGCGTAAATTAATTCGAATACACTGTATTACAACCTTTAAAAAATTATATTTCTAATACTTTGACAAGGTTTTTTTAGCCAGACTAAGCGTTTTCCGTCCCAAGTACTCGGTATAATGAGAATCATTACGGCGAAAAGACGGACGATGTATGGCAAAAAACGATCATGTTGACGAAAAATATACTTTTTTATAGGCTCTAATAATTGAAAACCTGCAGGTTGTGCATCAAAACGCAATCCTTCAGGTTTTTTTATGATCTTTTACCCCAAATATACCTAAATACCCCGTAACGCATAGAGACGCCATGCATGGCGTCTCTACAGGGCAACCAATCC